>JBFYPV010000181.1:0-38208 GCA_041303085.1 Crocinitomicaceae bacterium | reverse complement strand
GCCTTCTGGAAAATGACGAACGTCGAGCAACATTTTTGAGCCCACTTTTTCATGAGTAAAAATCATTTTTTGCCCTAATTGATTGGAAATTGTGATGTTCTCTTCGCTTAAAGGTGTTTTTAGGGCAATGAAGTCGGCAGTTGGATTTGGAAAAACCTCGATACCAGGCATTTCTTGCGCGGCAAGTGCCGCTGTGCCGCTGTAAGCCCAGAGGTCGTCGTAAAAAGTGCCATTGTTGTAACCCGTGCCAATAAAGCCTAAACCATCTAAGTAGAAAGCAACAGCATTTTTTCTGCCGGGCCCAGGAAGATCAGCGCGTTGGGTCCAATTGTTTAAGAAGTAGTTGTACTCCCAGAGGTCATTGAGGTAAGTGTAGTTGGCATCTTGGCCCGTGCCGAGGTAACAAACCGGATAAGCCGCCCAACCACAAGCACCCGAGCGTGCAGCACCGGGTAAATTCGCTTTTTGAATCCATTGCTCGGTTTGCGGGTTATACATCCAAAAGTCGTTGCACAGCGTGCCGTCATCGCCAGTGCCAATGAAACCGTAATTTTCCATGGAAAAAGCTACGGCAGCGCGGCGGGCTGTGCCTGCAAAGTCAGTGATTTGTTCCCAAGAATTGCTGCTTGGGTCATAGGTATAGAAGTCCTTTTTGAAACCTGCTGCACTATTACCTGTGCCCACATAGGCTTTGTTAGCGATGACAAAACTCACCGCCTCGCGACGTGGCGCGCCCGTAAAATTTGCTTTTTGTGTCCAGGCTTCGGTACTGCGGTCATACTCCCATAAATCGTTCATAAACGCAATCGTTTGCGTCTGACCCAAGGCTACGTAACCTTTGGTTTGACCTTCGTGCTCTAAAGAAAAAGAGGTGGCACCAACGCGCGCCAAACCGTCGCCGCCATCGCCGCCTAAAGAAACTTCGTCGTCCCAATCATTTTGATCAGCGCGGTAGGAATACATTTTTCTTTTGTATTCGAAGTCATCGGTACCGGCAACTAAATAAGCGCGGTTCTCTATCACAAAAGACGTTGCCGCAGACTTCGGTGGACCATTGACGGTGTCTTTTGGCAACCAGTAGTCTTGTCCAAAAGCGCTTTGCTTCAACGCCGCGATCACAAGAAGTAGTAAAATGAACTTACTCATATCTTGGTGATTTTTTTAGTGAGTGTCTGACCATCAGCAAAGCCAAAATAGAGGATGTAACTACCTGCTTGTAATGAGCTTAAATCGATTGCTGTGCTCTGAACGCCATTTAAATCGAGTTCGCGCACTTTTACGCCTAACGCGTTGTAAATCGTCAGATTGATATCGTTCGCTTGAAGACCCGCTATACTCAAGTGCTCAGCTACTGGATTCGGATAGCAGCTTAAAGCAGCTTCTAACTCCTCTAGTGCTGCATAATTCGATGGCGCATAAACATACCAACTGTCTTTTTTACCAGAATAACCTTTTCCGGTTCCAACATAAGCTTTGTTGTCGATCACAAAAGAAATGGCGCTTTTTCTTTCACTGCCGCCGAAGGCTGCTCTGAGCGTCCAGGTATCGGATTCGGGATTGTATTCAATTAAATCGGAGAGCAAACCACCGTTATTTCCTAGACACACGAAGCCGCGATCCTCGAGTGTAAAAGTGCTCGCTGCACCGCGTTCATAGCCCGGAAAAGGTGCAATTTCCTGCCAGCTGTTGGCCCCAGGGTCGTAACAATACACATCTTTTCTGAATATATCTTGATTGGTTCCCATACCGACATAAGCTTTTGAGCCCACTACAAATGATAGCATCTGATAGCGCACTCCACCTGGGAAACTTGCGCGTTGGATCCATTGGTTATTGCTAGGCTTGTATTCCCACAATTGACTGCTATATAAATTAGGCCCTGTTTTACCCCCACAGAGATAGCCTTTTCCACCAACGGCAAAACCCGTGGCAAAATAGACTCCTTCGCCTCCAGCCCCCGGAAAATCGGCAATTGCCGACCAGGAATTACTTGTTGGGTTGTAACGCCAAAAATCTTTGAGCGTAGCGCCCGTTGGCCCTGAAAGGCTGTCCATTCCCGATCCTACAAAAGCAAAGTTATTGATCACAAAAGAAATGGCATCGCGTCGGCCTGACCCCGGAAGATCTGCTTTTTGCGTCCATGCGTCGGTCTGCGGATCATAAGCCCATAAATCTTTGTGGATCACCTCAGCGGTATCTAACCCTCCACACAAATAACCCAAACCACCTATCGAAAAACCAGTGGAACGTTCGCGCTTGCCCATCCCGACATCATTGAGTTTGGTCCAGGAATTATACTGTGCAGCCGCCCAGAAAGGAAGAAAAACCAAGCACAAATAGAACAACCTCATCGCTTGATCAGTTTTTCTTGGTGAATAAGCTGCTTGCCTTGGTTGATATGCAAAATATAGGTTCCTGATTTCAAAATTGAGACATCAATGTGCTGCTTGAAATAGCGCAACTCGTCTTTCAACAGCAACTTTCCATTCAGATCAAAGATGCTGACTTCTAATTGATCGGTATGAAGACCTAAATATTGAATCTGCAATTCATCAACAACTGGATTTGGGTATACTTTCACATCGATTTCATTTTGCGCTAAACCGATGGTGTTGCCCGTGGGGTTGAATTGCCAGAAATCATTGAAGTTGATCCCGTTGGTGCCTGTACCGATGTAACCGCGGTCGTGAATGGCAAAAGCGACTAGAAAACGGCGTTTTGAGCCAGGGAATTCAAGCTCCGACTGCCAAGTATTCGTCGCCGGATGAAAAGACCATACTTGATCCGTTACTACCGACAAGCCACCTACGTAGCCAGAAGTTACGTAACCGCGTTGTTGGATGGCAAAGCCTGAGGTTCCACCTGTAGAAACACCAGGGAAACTAGCGCGTTGCAGCCATTGGTCGTGCAGCGGTTTGTATTCCCAAAGTTGCGTGCCGCCTTTGATAAAAGCGCTCCCTTCAATTACAAATGAACACGTCCATTGCCCAAAAGACATAGGCGCATTTGCACACAAAGACCAAGTATCAGTATTAGGGTTGTATTTGGCCAATTGGTTGGCTTGATACACAAAACCGCGGTTGTTTATCGTAAACCCTTGGCTATCGCCCGGATTGGGTAAGATACAATTGGCAATTGGTGTCCAGTTATTCTGAGTTGGATCAAATTTATAAAATTGCGTGCTGAGTGCAGAACCACCACCAACAATCGGGCAGTTATCTGCAACAAATGCTACCGCACCGTGAGTCCCAACTGGAAAATCTGCGCGTTGGGTCCAGGTATCTGAAGCGGGGTCGTACTCCCACCAATCTTTATACGAGATATCCTGACCTGAGCCATTCACGTGACCCAAGCCCATATAACCCCTGTGAGAGGTGGCACAACCAGTGGCGCGGTGCCTACCAACAGCCCCCAAACTCGATTTTTGTATCCAAAATTGAGCAAATAATTGCGGCGCTAGCGAAATACCAAGCAGTAGAATGAAACTCCTCATAATTTCTGCCATTTTTGTATACGACCAGTTTCTATTTCTTTGATGAAGTAGACACCTGCCTGCAATTCTTCCATATTAAAAACAGCCTGTTGTTGGGTGTCTAATATGCTTAACAATTGACCTTTTACATCCAAAAATTGATACGCGCCGGTATTTGCCGTGAGGTGCAACAAGCCTTGGCTAGGGTTTGGATACGCATTGAATGCTTTGAGCTCGGCGGTTTCGAGACCTACAGAACTTGCAGAGATTTGAAGCGTGTAGTCTCCATTTAGCGCACCCCAGCCTTCAACAATAATATACAATGGCCCCAAATCAGCTGCGTCGAAGGATAAAGCAGACTGTGGCGCACATTCTGGTGCGTCGTCGTTGTAAGCCACCACATTCCCATTCATGTCCACAACACTCAAAAAAGTATCAAAATTGGCGCCGCAAAGTGAAACATTGACCTCAGCAAGCAAAGGATTGGGTTCAAAATAGTAGTAAATATCTGGCGACGGATAAACGTAATTTTGGTTGGAATAACAGACTTCTGTCGAGCGCGTATCGGTATAAGGCAGCGCACCCACAACGATGGCATCGTTTTGGTCATCGCCTGGGTAGCCCGTACAATCTAGTCCGTTGGTGAGGGTAATGCCAAAATCAGTGACCGAACCCCATGTAAAGGTGCCACACGGATTGAGCGGCAGCGTGCCCGCCTCTCGCTGCATGACGCGCAAGCGCGTATTGCCATTGACTGCGTTCGGAGGAACCGTAAACGACCAATTCTGAGTGAGCGCAGGAGGTGTGCCTGCCCATGTACCCAAGCTTTCATAAGCATCAAAGTTGCTATTTTGATCAAAGTCTATCCAGGCTTCACCTACTCCGGCATAATTACCGCTGCAGGTTCCAAATTTCACAGAAATTGTGTAAGATCCTCCTGCATTGAGCGACACATTCACACTTTGCGAAAGATCGTGTAAGCCAATTACGGCCGGGCAACCTACGTAATTGATGGTGCCCACTACCCCGCTCAACACAACGCTTTCTACGTTAGAATCTACGGTGCTTGTAGGGCCTACATTGGTGCAATATTGTGCAAAGATGGGGAATTGAAACAAGGCAAAAAGCAGTAAGTAACTGTGTTTCATTAGGTAGTAGTTTACCGAAAGGTAAATAAAAAAAAGCAGTTAACAATGGCTTAATATGAGGTGGCTACTTATTGTTCCAGTTGGTCATGGCCATTGGTAAACCATCAAAAACAAAACTCTTGGCTGCAGAAGCGGCCGTTTGTATCCTTTCCGGAAGGGCTTTGTCTTCGTCGGGTTTCCATTTGCCCAAGACGTAATCAGCCTGACGGCCTTTGGCGAAATCTGAACCCACACCAAAGCGCAAACGCGGGTACTCTTGGGTTTTAAGCAAAGCTTGGATGTCTTTGAGCCCATTGTGGCCACCATCGCTGCCTTTACCTTTCATGCGTATGGTGCCAAATGGCAGGGCGATGTCATCGGTAATGACAAGCAGGTTGCTCAAAGGGATTTTTTCGGTTTGCAGCCAATAATTGACGGCTTTTCCTGATAAGTTCATGAAGGTAATCGGCTTGATTAAAATGAGCTGACGGCCTTTGAATTTCGCCTCGGCTCTAAAAGCAGCTTTATCCAAGGAAAAGGTAGCGCCGAGATCGGCAGCAAGCTCATCTAAAACCTTGAAACCAATGTTGTGACGGGTTTCGAGGTATTCAGCACCAGGGTTTCCTAAACCGACAATCAGGAATTTCATTTTACCAATTTGGGCAAGTATTACACTTGTCGGATTGTTTCAAATAGAATAAAGCGCCCACCACGATATCGCGCTGGCCATACAAGAATGCTTGCTTGGCATGAGAATCGTAGTCATTGGGGCGGGTTTTGACACGGTACTGGCCAATAAAACCACCTTGCACATTCGCTGCCACAAACAAATGCTTGAAAAACTCTGCGCGCAAACCAAAGTGCCCAGATGCACCTACACCCGAAAGCGAAACGGTTTCCATAGACTTTTCGCCGGCAAAGGTAAAATCGTTGTAAGAAAGTACTGGGCCCGCGCCAACACCCATTAGGGTTGTTAATGCAAAATTCCCTTTTTCTGTTTTGTAAACCTTAAACACATTGGTGAGCTGCACATTGATGTAATTGAGCCCGTTGGTGTTTTCGTAATGAAAGGTATTTTCATTGGTGGTGATGGAGTCGCCGCTATAGGAGCCCGACCAGCCCGTTCCCAAATCGATTCCTGGGTTAATGGTGCCGCTCAGGTAGTAAGTTGGGCCGTGTTTCATGACGTATTTCATGTGCTCGTAGCCTAACGATACTGCCCAATTGCGCTTGAAATTATAACCCACACGCACATCAAATTGTGGTACTGTAAAGGTTTTTAAGTTGATGTACTCATTGAAATCGGTCGAGGGGCGGTCTGCGGCCTCAACACCTTGGAGTTTAAAGTCGTAACCAGGGCCAATAAAGCGGATGGTGCTGGGTGAATAGATACTGCGGTTATAGCCCCAATAAAAGAAGAGTGTTCCCGGACCTGTTGATTTTTTTTGATTGCCGTATTGAGCCTGTGCGCTTGCTCCTAAAAAAAGGAACAGCGAAAAAATGATAAATTGTTTCATCGGGCGATAATTTGAATCCACTCCTTTTGGCTAAGAATGCGTTCTAAACGAAAATGAATAGACTTGTTACGGTTGTGCCAGGCCACGAGTCCATAGCCCTCGGCAAAAATACTGTACTGCATACCGGTCACTTCTTTTTCTGTTCTGGTGAAAGGATTGAGTACTGTGCGGCGAATTTTGTCTTTAAAAATAAGTGACTTCGCGCTTTTTTTCGTTAAAAATGAAGTTGTTCTCTCTGTTTGTAGCTTTCGAAAAACTTCGTGCAAAATAACAGTAGAATCCATGACCCCACTAAATTTAGATGCAAACCAAGTTTCTTTTTGAAGGTCAAACGGAAAAAATTGGTTCTTGTAGAGCAGCGCCTTTTCTTTGCTTTGCTCGCGATTGACAACCATGTGGTCTTGCACTACGAGTGAGTCTATGTTGTAATTGATGGCTTCGCGCAAACGGCCATCGCCAGCATAAACCTCCACAATTAGATGGGGGCCTAGCGCATCTTCTACCGTATAAATCCGATGAAATTCTTCGTCTAAACCATTTGCAATGTTTCGGTATTGATAGATTTTTGGAACGGTGTCTAGCGGGTAAAAGAAGGCGGCATTTGGGTTTTTGCTCGTGTATGCAAAAGTGTCATCAGAAAAGTATCCCTTGACATACCATCCTGTGAAAGTAGCAAAAAGTACTACCAAGCCGAAAAATACCCATTTTTTCATTTAGACATCTTTAAAAACGCAACTTCTTGTTCGGTGAGGTGGCGGTAATATCCGCGCGGTAAATCTTTTTTGGTAAGACCAGCATACATGACGCGGTCTAGCTTGATGACTTGATAGCCAAGTGCTTCTACCATTCTGCGAACGACTTGGTTTTTGCCCGAACGGATTTCTACGCCGATTTCGTTGCTCGCACCGCCTTCCACAAAACTTGCTGCCTCAGCTTTGAAACGACCGTCGTCGAGGTCTACGGCGCGTGTCATTTTTTCGATGTCTTCGCGGGCTACCGCTTTATTGGTCTCGATATGGTAAATTTTACGGGCGTGGTAACGCGGGTGCATGAGTTTTTTCATCATGTCGCCATCGTTGGTGAAGAGCATGAGGCCGGTTGTTTCGCGTTCCATGCGCCCAACTGGGAATATTTGTTCGCGGCAAGCTTTACTCACAAGGGTCATGACGGTCTTGCGGCCACGAGGGTCGTCAATGGCAGTAATATAACCTTTCGGTTTATTGAGCAAAACATAGCGTTTGGTGCCGGTAGTGATGGTTTCTCCGTCGTATTGAACTGCGTCGCCGGGCTTGACTTTGTAGCCTAATTCAGTGACAATAACGCCGTTAATAGAAACCACGCCTGTTTCAATCAGGACATCTGCCTCGCGACGCGAACAAATTCCTGCATTGGATAAAAACTTATTGAGGCGAATGGCATCTTCGCGGAAACTAGGCAATGGATCGCCTTTTTTGACTTTGATTTTGTAATCGATGTATTTGCGCTTGTCACGGGCACTCACCTTTGGTGCATCTTTGGCACCGCTTACTTTAGGTTTTGCACCTGTTTTCTTTGGTTGTCTCATTTGGGTACAAAGATAGGCAAAAAGAAAATGCCTTTATTGAGGCTCGTTGAGCAGTTGCGCGATATGTGCTTGGAGTAGACTTACTTCCTTCGGATTAGTGCCATCGTAGTAACCTCTGATACGCAGTTGTTGGTCTACCAAAACAAAATTGTTCGTATGGATAAAATCGCTGCCGGCATCGCCTAGATTCTGCGCTTCTGCAGGCTTCAAGACGAAGAAAGAGCGTCTAGCCAAGCCGTATAAGTCTGCTTTTTTTCCGGTCAAAAAATGCCATTGCCCCACTTTGGCCTTATGGGCCGTGGCGTAACGCTTCATTTGCGCAACTGTATCTGTATCGGGGTCTACTGTAAAACTAAAAATACGAACGTCTTTTTCATTGGCAAACTTGCGCTGAATGCGCTGCATTTGGGTATTCATGATGGGGCAAATGCTCTTGCAAGTAGTGAAGAAATATTCCACAACGCTCACCTTACCTTTCATGTCTGCGTCGCTGATCCAGATGCCATCTTGGTTTTCAAAACGAAACGCGCCAATGCGATGTCCTTTACCCATGCGCAGCATTTCTGGATCCACCATGTCTTGCTGCACGTCTATAGGATTGATCACCGGAAGAGGCTTTACCTTGCCTTGATCACTTAAGAAATAGTAACCAATTGGCACCAAAATGAGGAAAAATACGACTAGAAAAAGAATCCGCTTCATGGTACAAAATTACGGATTCAAGAGCTCAGAAATACTGACTTTAATCAGTTCTTGACGATTTTCTAAGTTGCCCGTGAGAATGGAATAACTGCGGCCATATTTTTCAAGTTGTTCGCGATATAAACCAAACAGCATCTCTCTGTTCAAAGGGTTTTCTCTGAGGGGGTCGGCTTCCCAAGGGATATCCGGTGCACACAGAAAATAATGGTCAAAGTGCTGCTGCTTCAATAGTTGACTAATAATTGGACTCACCTCGGCATACTTTACTTGTGACCAAACCTGAAAAACATGCATTTCGGTATCGGCTACCAAGCCGTGGTTGGGCCACCATTCAACTTGTTTCTCGGCCATGATGTCTAGGTCCTCTGGCTTATATTCAATCTGATCGGCGAGATAGGTTCTGGCATATTCCTCGATAAATGGGAGTTCTAAAAACGAAGAAAGCCATGCCGCAAGGGTTGTTTTTCCGCTAGACTCTGGCCCTGTAAATGCTATGCGGAGAGCTGCTTTTTCCATTTTTTGAGTCCGTTGATCGCTAAAAAGAGGTAGGCCATGTAAAGAACAGACGAAGACCACCAATGCTCATAGGCAAACCAAATGGTGCCCACAATATTCACGACAATCCAAATCTGCCAATTTTCTAGGATTTTTCTAGTCGTTAACCATGTTGCCAACAAAGAAAATACAAAAAATTGCGCGTCGAGTAAATCGCGAAAAATGGCACCGAGACTACCCGTGGAAGTTTTGGAATGATAAAGCCAAAACGTTGGTGAAACGAGGAAATAAAATGCAAGCCCAAGCACCAAACCAGCTACAATCCAAAAACCTATTTTTCTACCAATTGTGTTGACGGGCAAGGCTTCTTTTTTGGCTGACCAGGTGGCCAAGCCATAAAAACCAAGAACAACATAGGCAATTTGCTGGCTGAACAAGCCCCAGGTATCCATGCGGTAGAAAAACATGGCGTACAAAAATGCACTTGCAATACCGAAAATCCAGCCCACAGATTTTTCAGTAGCGATGAGATAGACATAAATAAAGCCTAAGATGGCAGCAGATAATTCCAAGAGCGGAGAAAGAAAGTCAAAACCTACCATATCAGCGGATCACGAGAACCTTAGCTACTTTGCGCTCGCCGCCTTGGTAGTTATTGGCGGTCCAGAAGAAATAAACGCCGGTGGGTACTTTTTCGCCGTTCAGATTTTGGCCATCCCAGGTTACTGTGCCCCCATTGGATTGCGTTTTGTAAATCAAGTTGCCGCCTGCGTCAGTGATTTTAACATCTGAATTGTAGCGGAGGCCTTGAACGGTAATTGGGCCAAAATAATCCGGCTTCACTGGATTAGGGAAAACATTGAGGGTTTCATAGGTGGCGTCTTCATAAGTGGCGTCTATGCGAAAAGACACCAAGCCTTTGTCGGTAACGATATAAAGTTCACCGGTGGTATGGTTGAGTTCGATGTCGTAGATGGTGTTGGAAATCAGTGGGGAGTTGTCTTCGTTGTATTGGGCAATGATTTGAGTGCCGTCAGGCGAAAGTAATACCAAGCCCGCGTTGGCTGTAGACATCCATTTGCGATTGCCGCCATCTACCTCGATATCGGTGATGTTGGCGTCGCCAAGCACTTCTTCAAAATTGCCTTCAAAAGGAATCAGGATGCGCTGGGCGTCAAAATTGCCCGCCCCTGCCGTAAAGCTGCCGTTGGCATTGTACAAGACGGCGAAACCTGCATCGGTGCCAATCCAGAGCTCGCCGTCAAAATCTGCGGCCAATGCAGTGATTTTGTTGGACGGAAGTGCGCCTAGTAAATCGCCGGTGGTGAGTTGAATGGTTTTGTCGTCGCTGGGGTCGTCAAGGGTGCCTTGGTGCTGTAAACCGACGAGCCCATTGGCGTAAGTACCCATCCAGATGTTGTCTTGGAAATCAATTTCTATGTCGGTGGTCATTTTGTTGGCAGCCCCTGCGCCGAGGTAATAGCTCGCCCACACGCCATCTGCTTTGCGGACTTTTAGCGGTCTGTCTGTGTAGCCATTGACACTCCACAAATTGCCTTTTGCGTCAAACTTAAGACCAGAGACCAAAGACCAACCATTGCCTAAAGAAACAGGTTCTAATGGAGAGTTATTTTGATTGAAAACCAAAGTATCTGTTTCATTGAAGAGTGTTAAAGGCGCAAATGAATAGGTTCCTGCGGCGATTTCCTTTGGGTTTTTGGGGTTCACGGCAACAGCGATGAAATCCCAGAGTGCATTGAAATCCCAGGCAGTAACCGTTGGCGTATTGTGAAAGCGCCATTGGTTTTCTTCGAGAATATGAATACCGTTGCGCGTAAATGCAGGTGCTATTTCACCTTCCAAACGACCCGAACCAACAGCCAAAACACCTTCTTGCCAATCCATGGCGTACACGTACGGGTTAGCAAGCCCTTCAATAGGATAGCGCTTACAGGTAAAGGCGTTCGGATGTTCCTGAAGACCCCAAGCTTGGTCTGAAGTCCAATAAGAGTTGCCCAGTTTGCAAATGCGCGAAGGGTTGATCCAGCGGTCTAGGAGGCTGGCAGAATAGGAATTCAATTGTACACCACTTGCGTTGTAAAATAGGATGCCGCCGTCCATAGAAATGCCCAGCTCGTTACCCAGCACTTGGATGCTATTGATTTGGTAACTAAACGGTTCGTTGATCACATTGACTAAAATATTGTTGTCCAGACGGAAAACGGAATCTTGGCCATAAGCGTCGTTGGTGCGCAAGACCCAAAATTGTTGATTGAAAGTTTGTAGCTCTTTGTACTTGTTGGTTAACTGATACGGAAAGCGCAAGTCGCGATCCCATTGTGAGTAGTCGGGTAAGGCGGGGTTATTGCGCAGCCCTTTGAGCATTTGCGTTGAAGTGAGCGCAAAGATAGAATCTTGAGTGAGCGCTACATCGACAATGGCCTCGAGACCGTTGGTTGGATAGTAGGTGTCTTTGATTTCTTCTTTGGCGACATCGATCAAGACAATCGAGAAATCGTTGGCTACATAAATATAGGCCCCAGAGCGCTCAAACTTATTGATGCGCTTTGAATTGGTGATTTGCGCCAATTTGATGGCGGGTAAGTTGGTGATTTTTCCGGCCTGCCATTTGTCGATGTTGCCGTTGGCGTAGCCAATGTAGATGGCGTTATCCGTGGCATCGTGGTACAAACAAGAGATGGAGATATCTGACAAACCATTGAGTGCGGTTTTCAGGACGCCTTCTTCGGTATATGGATTGTAAATATAGAGGCCGTTTTCGAGTGCTGTAAAGATGCGCTCGCCATCTGAGACGATGTCAATTGCATTTGCACTCGCCACGTGGAATTTCCAGGTGCCCATCGGGATCTGTGCATTGGCCATCATGCCAAGGTGCAGCAACAGCACGAGAAAAAGATATTTAGCCTTCATGAGGAGCAACTGAGGTAAGGGTTTCTGTTTTGATGATGTAAGTGGGGCGCTGTTTGCTTTGCACAAAAAGCTTGCCTAAATAAATGCCAACAATACCGATAAGGATCATTTGAATACCGCCGATGAATAATACCGAGGCGATAAGGGAGGTCCAGCCGGTGATGGCGGCATCGGTAAACACCGCAATGTAAATTGCATAGCAACCGTAAACGAAGGCCAAAAAAGCAAAAAAGAGGCCGAGATAGATCGAAAAATACAGCGGTTTGGCACTGGAGGAGGTAATGCCGTTGATGGCAAAATGAAACATTTTGGCCAGCGAATATTTGCTTTGGCCACTGAAGCGCGCCGCGGGCTGGTAGTCTAGGGCTACTTGCTTGAAGCCTAATGTGGGGACAAGACCTCGCAAAAACAAATGCGATTCTTTGAATGATTTGATGGCGGAAACGACTTTGCGGTCGAGCAAGCGAAAATCGGCGGTGCCTTCTTCTATCGGGACTTCAGAAAGGCGGTTGGCCAACCAATAGAAAGCTTTTGCGCTCATTTTCTTGAAAAAGCCCACGTTTTGTTTGTCTTGACGACGCGTATACACCACCTCAGCGCCAGCGCGCCACAATTGCACCATATCGGCAATGAGTGCTGGCGGATGCTGCAAATCGGCATCTAGGCTAATAACAGCCTCGCCACGGGCATGATCAAGGCCTGCCTTGAGGGCATGTTGGTGACCAAAATTGCGGCTGAATTGTAGGTAATGAACGCGTGGGTCTTGGGCGCGCAACTCCTCGATGCGCAAAAGCGATGCGTCTGAACTGCCGTCGTCAATAAAAATGACTTCGTAAGCAGCTATTTGAAGTTGGTCTAAAACAACCCTGATTTGTTCATAAAGACGCTGCACGTTTCCCTCTTCGTTGAAAGTGGGAATCACAAGAGAAAGTACTATGCTGTGCTGTGGGTTCATTTAGAGCGAATTTACGCAATAATCTTGGCTTTTGATTGGGGTTTGATACTAAGATCCGTTCAAATCGCTCGCCTTTCCCTATATTTGCGTAAATTCCGTGAAATGTCAGTAAATGAACGTATCTCTACAGACAACGCTCCCAAACCAGTAGGTCTGTACCCGCACGCACGCCGTGTTGGCAATTTGTTGTTTTTATCTGGTGTCGGGCCACGCGTTGCAGGTTCTGATGCCAATGATTCTTCAGTACCAGGCCTCAAGCTCGATCACAATGGTAATTTCATCACCTTTGATTTTGAAGCGCAGTGCCGCAGCGTATTTGAAAACGTGCGCATCATTCTAGAAGCTTCTGGTTCTTCCTGGGATCAGCTTGTAGACGTCACTGTCTTTTTGGTCAACATGAAACGCGACTTTCACACCTACAACAAGTTGTACGCCGAATACTTCAAAGACAACTTGCCTTGCCGTACCACCGTCGAGATTTCCTCTCTTCCTACGCCTATTGCCATCGAACTCAAATGTATTGCCACTATTGAATCTTAACCTATGACTGCTTTTATCATCCGCATCGTTTTAGCGCTTGTTGCCGCTTTTTTTAATGTTTATCTCTTTGTTTCCGGACACTGGGGCTGGGGCATTTTCTTTATTTTCATTACCGCGCTCATCGTTCTTACGTTTTTTAGAAATGAGAACATGATCTTGGCGCTCAATCAAATGCGCGTCGGAAACCAAGACAAAGCCAAAGCTTATATCAACAAAATCACACACCCGCACTTGTTGCCTAAAAAGCAATATGCCTATATTCTTTACCTCAAAGCAGTGCTTGGCGCCCAAGAACTCGGCTTTGCTGCCTCCGAACAATTACTGCGCAAAGCCATCAGTTTAGGTCTGCGTCAAAAAGAAGACAACGCCGTTGCACGCATGCATTTGGCAGGCATCTGTGCCCAAACAGGCCGCCGTCCAGAAGCTTTAACCTTGCTTGCAGAAGCCAAAAAACACGATAAAAACGGTATGTTGCGCGATCAAATCAAGATGTTACAACAACAACTTCAGATGGCGCCTTCCAAAAATCAAATGCGTATGGCCCAAATGACGGGTGGTCGCAAGAAAACCCCTAAAATGCGTTAATTATGTCTCAAACGCCTCGCGCCATCGCGCCTTCTTGGCCAGATTACCAATTAATTGATGCCGGAGGTGGCAAAAAACTCGAACGCTGGGGCCAGATCATTACCATCAGACCCGATGTACAAGCTTACTTTCACAGTGGCAAACCCTTTACCGAATGGAAGGAATTGGCCCATTGGGAATTCACCGAAAGCCCAGGCAAAACCGGTCGCTGGAAAGCACTCAAAAAAGATGCGCCAACTGAATGGCAAATCTCTTATGGGCGTTTGAAATTTGTGCTCGGGACCTCAACATTCAAACATGTAGGCCTCTTTCCCGAACAAGCCATTAACTGGGCGCACATCGATGCGCACGTTGCTTCAGACGACAAATTCCTGAATCTATTTGCCTACACCGGCGCTGCAAGTTGCATGGCCAGGCTCAAAGGTGCCGACACTTTTCACATAGATTCTTCCAAATCTATCTTGAATTGGGCCAGCCAAAATATGGACGCAAGCCGCCTACTCAACATTCATTGGGTGCTCGAAGACGCCCTTAAGTTTGCCGAAAGAGAAGCCCGCCGCGGCCATCAATACAACTACATCCTCATGGACCCACCTGCTTGGGGCAATGGCGTCAAAGGTGAAAAGTGGAAACTAGAAGATAAAATCGATCAGCTTTTCGCTGCGTGTGCACAAATACTCAGCCCCAATGGGCGCCTGACGCTCAATACCTACTCGCCGTCTATTGAAGCGAATCTCCTCACAGAGTTAGCTGAAATGTATTTCGAAGGCCGCTCTGCAGAACACAGCGAACTTTACTTAGAAAGCCAAACAGAAAAAACGCTGTATTGCGGAGAATTACTGCGTATTGCGCCGCTCAAATTACAGTAGGTCGTTGGCCAAATTAGCCAGCTCCGAACGCTCACCTTTCTCTAATCGAACATGTGCAAATAGTGGTTGCCCTTGCAAACGATCAATCAGGTAAGCTAAACCATTGCTGTTTTCATCTAAATACGGGGTGTCTATCTGGTGTACATCTCCAGTAAATACAATTTTTGTGTTCTCGCCTGCCCGGGTAATGATTGTTTTGACTTCATGAGGGGTGAGGTTCTGCGCCTCATCCACAATAAACATAATGTTACTTAAGCTACGGCCACGGATAAATGCGAGTGGTGTAATGACGATTCTTTTGGTTTGCTCCATTTCGAGTATCGCCTTGTATTTCTTTTCATTTTCTCCAAACTGAGACTTGATAAACTTGAGGTTATCCCAAAGGGGCTCCATATACGGACCAATTTTATCTTCGGCGTCTCCGGGTAAGAAACCAATTTCTTTATTGGAGAGCGGAACCAATGGCCTGGCAAGTATCACTTGATTGAATTTCTTATGCTGTTCGAGGGCTGAAGCCAAAGCAAGTAAGGTTTTACCTGTACCCGCCACACCTTGCATGGCCACTAATTTGACATCGGGGTTCAAAAGCGCATGAAAAGCAAAGGCTTGTTCGGCATTTTTTGGCTTGATCCCGTATACAAATTCCTTTTCAATGCGTTCGAGCTGATCTGTATGGTGATTATAGAAGGCCAGAGAAGACGTTTTTCCATTCTTTAGGATATAATACCCATTTGTCGCTTTTTTATCGCCGAGAAAACCGTTTTCCTCTATGCTTCCGCGTGTAAATATTTCGCGAATCACTTCTGCATCTATGCCCTCTATACCGTACTTTCCTGCCGCATGTATTTCAGCGGAATTGACTTTGCCGGTTTCGTAGTCCTCTGCAATGACACCGAGTGCCTTGGCTTTGATGCGCAAGTTGATATCTTTGGTTACCAAGATGACGGTTCGCTTTGGCTCAAGCTCGATTAAGCTGAGCGCAGCATTGATGATTTTATGGTCGTTCTTGCCAATAGCATAGACCTTTTCCGCATTCAGACCAGTAGGCTGCTCATCCATTACGACTTTGAATTTACCAAGCCCTTTACCCAAAGCAATCCACTCCTGTAGCGAACCACTACCCGAGAGTTTATCAATAAAACGAATGACCTCCCGTGCAGAAAAATTCTTGGTGTCATTGCCAATTTTAAATTTATCGAGTTCTTCGAGCACCGTAATGGGGATCGCTACATAATGCTCATCGAAATTGACAATTGCATCGAAGTCATGTAAAAGAACAGACGTGTCTAGTACAAAGATTTTTTCCTTTTTTTTCATCCGCGATTTTTTTTGAACGTACTTGTTTTTCTTTTTGAAAAAAGACTTGCGGTGAAAATAAGGGCCTAATGTAAACCCAACGTTAACCCTTCTTAAAGAAGGACTTAAAGGTGCTATCTAAGGAAGAATATTTAAAAGTAAAGCCCGCATCAATGATTTTTTGATTGCTCGCTTTTAAATCCGAAAGCACTAAAACAGCGCGTTCACCAAGTAAAAAGCGTAAAAAGAATGCAGGGATGTTTGGCATGAAAAGCGGTCTTTTCATCCATTTTGCCAAGCGCTGAGTCATTTCTTTGTTGGTAGAATTGGCTCCAAGCACGTTATAAGTGCCCTCTAGGCGTTGGTCATAGACGAATAACATGAGGCGGCACAAATCGTCGATGTGCACCCAAGGGCTGCTTTGCGTACCCGGGCCCACTGCTGCGCCGACTCCCCAATAAATAGGTTGTTTCATGAGGTGTAAAGAACCGCCGTGTCTGGACAAAACCATAGAGATGCGCAAAATAGCGCCCTGAACCTGTTTCAATACCTGCTGATGGGCGCTTTCCCAATCTTGGACTACTTGCGCCAAAAAATCGTGGCCATACGGAGCATCTTCACTGAAAACTTGATCGGGGATGGCCTCATAACAATTGACTCCTGAGGCGCCAATATAGTATTTGAGCCGCGTCATTTGTGGGATGATAGACGCTAAAAATTCGGTGCTCTGTACGCGAGAAGACAAGATTTGCGCTTTGCGTTCGGTCGTCCAACGCTTAGAACCGATATTTTCACCAGCCAGATTGATGAGGATATCAACTTTAGCTAATTTGCTAGTATTGATTTTACCCTGTTCTGGATTCCAATAGATTTGACCGTGTTTTTTTGGACTTCTCGTAAGTTTGTATACTCTGTAGCCACGGTCTTTGAAATGACGCGTTAAATGGCCGCCAATGAGGCCAGAGCCGCCCGCAATGAGCACAGTTGGCATGTCGTCTCTTACTGTGGACATGCCTCTTTTAGTTGTTGCAAAGCGTCGGGTGTACTTTGTACTAATTTTTTGCAAATAGACTCCTTTTTTTCAAGTGCTTGCTTGAGCAAAATGGTGTCTTGGTGCGTGGCCGTTGCAGACCAAATGACCTCTGAAAGGCGATTGACTTTTTGCGCTTGCTTTAGGCAGTCGCATTGTGCTTGATCGGGCTGAGAACACGCCGAAAAGAGTGCCGCTGCCGCAAGAAAAGAAATGCTTAATTTTATAAGACTCATTGTTGAACAAAATTAAAACAATCTCGTAGAACTGCGCATGCGTCATTGGACTTCTTTTGCTATAATTTTTCTCTTTTGCTCATTGGGCTTTGCACAACAATGTCAAAGTACTTTTAAACCCAAAAAAGAACTTGCAGCGTATACCTATTTATGTCCAGAAGCCATGCAGGCCGATTTAGCCCAGCTGCACAAACATATCTTAGATACGCATCCCAACCCTACCTATTACGGCAACCTCAACGACCTCAGTGAAGCCTATAACGTAGCCAAGGCAAAAATCGACAAACCCTTAACAGTTTTTGATTTTACACTTGTTGTGAATACCTATTTGTTTGCACTCAAAGATTCACATACGGGCATCAACCCTAAACAATTTCTATACGAAGTCAATGGCCAGCGAAAAGTACTGCCTTTCTTTGTTGAAATGGTCAGCGATAAATTTTACATCAGCGGCGCCTATAATCCCGACTTTATTATTGGTGCTGAACTCTTACAAATCGATACGTTTAGCGTCAAACAATTATTTAACTACGCCTTGGCACTGAGTTTGAGTGAAGGCGATGCCACGGCTGCCAAAGAAGAAGTGGCCAGCGAATACATCAGTGTGGTCTACAATTTGCTCTCCATGAATTTAAGGCGAGCCAAAAGCGCCAAAGTTCAAATGGTTAGCCCTGCTGGAGATACGCTCCAAAAAGACATTGCATTTAGCACCTCATGGAAATACTTTTTAGCAGGCCTATTCAGTAGTCAAGAAGATGAAGTGCGCTATTCTTTCGATGAGAACAACAACGGCATCTTGGTTGTGGAGTCCTTTCAGCCGCTTTCGCTTAACATGTATAAAAAGCAAATCGATGACTTCTTCGAAGAAGTACAAAAACGCCGCTGTACTGCTATTTATATTGACCTTCGCAATAATCTTGGTGGGCTCTTGCGCGCCGAAGAATACCTCTTTAGCTATATCAATACCAAGCAAGCTTCTGTCAAAACAAATTACCTCTACAAACGCAGCAATTACGACCGTTTTGCTCTTTTAAGTCCGATGCAGCAAATGCAATTTGAAAACCGCGCTAAAAATGTATATCCCAACGGCCTCATTTCAAAAGAATATGATTTTTACAAATTGCCAAAAGGGGCCACTAAAACTATTTTATACGACTACCTTCCTGAAAACGACCGCAATTATGTCTATAAAGGGACTTGTGACCTCGTTCTGAACGGTAATTCGATGTCTGCATCGGTTTTGTTTGCAGCGTGGTTCAAGCACATCGAGCGTGGCAAAATTCTAGGAACGCCTTGTATGGGCGGTATGGGTGGCACTTTCGGAAATCCGGCTATTATTACCTTAAAGCATGCACATATGGATGTCATGGTCGCCACCTTGAAATTTACGCCATTTCATATACAAGAACGTATTCTTTCGGCTATAAACCCTGATGTACTCATCAAGGCCACCAGAGAAGACATCATTGAGCGGCGCGATCCATTTTTGGAATACCTTAAAGCCTACCAAAAATAATAACCTGCCCAAACCAAAAGGTAACGAAACAACTTTCCAACGCCCATCAGTACAAAAGTAGGTAGCCACGGCGCACGAAAAAAGCCGAGCGCAATACCGATGATATCGCCAATTAAAGGAAGCCAACACAGCAGCGCCATCCAACTCCCATAACGATGTATTTTGACATGCCAGCGCTCAATTGCTTCTGGTTTTGCGCCTAACTTTTGGAGCCAAGCAGGGTTACCTAAAAAACCTATTCCATAGTTGAGCCAAGCACCGCTTGTATTGCCTAAGGTAGCCACCAAAATGCAGGTCCAGGGTTCAAAACCCATAAAGAGCATTGTTGTCAGGAATATTTCTGAAGCCACAGGCAATATGGTAGCAGCTAAAAAGCTAGCTAAAAACAAGCCAAGATATCCGTATTCAAAACTCATATGTACAAAAAAAGCCGGTTGCCCGGCTTTTCAAATATAATGCGAAAGAAATTAACGCTTCACAAATTTCTTAGTAAGTGTGCTTCCGTTAGAAGTAATGCTCACTGTATAAATGCCTGCAGCCCACTGTTCTGAAGCTAAAGACACTTCTTGTGCGCCTGCAGTCAATTGTGCAAGTGTATTTGTTTGCATGATTTTACCGCTAATATCGGTTACAAGGATGTTGACATCACTTGTATTTTTCAAGTCAAAACGCAACGCAGCGTTTGCAGCTGTTGGGTTTGGCAACACAACGGCTTGGCTCAATTCTGTTTGCTCAGTTACGTTCAAAATTGGATCGAAGTTCATGCGGACCATAGGCGTGTTGGTAGAATAGTACCAAGTGTTGTCTGCCATGTCTAAGAAGAATGTTGTTTGTGGTTCAGACTTACCTGCGTTAGAAACACGCAAACCAGCAGAATATGCACCTACAACAGCTAAATATGTTGTGCCGGCAAATACGTCTACATAAGGATTGAGTTCCATGACCAAGTTTACGTTGAGGTTGTTAGCAGCCAATACAAGTGGTGCAGACTCTGATTCAAAAACGAAGTCACCGGTAGTGGCATCTACTGAATATAATTTCACAAAAATTTCTGTTCCAGCAGTTGCTCCATTGGCACCACCTGGCAAACGAACATTGATTGCTTTTAATGTTGCATCTTGGAAGATGTCAAAAAGGTTACCCGATTCAAAACCATCTGTACCGTTTGAAGTACTTCCTGATGGCGTTCCGTTGTCGCGTGCATAGATGAAATCTGTTACCGCAAAATCGATATTAGACATCACGTTATTGGCAGGGATGTCGTCTGTAGAATCTGCAGAAATGTTGCGTGTAATAGAGATATTACCTGGTGTGGCTGGTGGTGTGTAGAAAGTGGTGAGTTCAATTGCTGCAGTATCTAATGAGTTGATGCTTGCCGGAGCAGATGAACCTGTCCAGGCGCCGTTGTTTGCGTCGATGTTCAATTTCACGTTTGTTTGTGTATTGACACCACCGTTAAATACGTCTGCTGCGAAACCAATTTCGGTTACTTGCTCATCTGGAATTTGGAAATAAGGCAAGCCAGCTGTACCCCAGAAAGTGGAAGTAACAGAGAGGTCGTTGGTTGGGTTTGTAACGATTTTGACGTCGTCGATGTACCAACCATAAGTAACCCATACGTTTGCATTAGCTGCTGAAGCAGGGAAACCTGTTGTCCAAGAGAAACGCACCCAGATTGGGCTCGGCGTTGCTGTTAAAAAGGTTGCTAAGTTGATGATTTTGGTATCCGGGTTGGCATAAGCAGAACCACCAGCTGAAGACAATACCGGTTTGTCTTGGTTATTGCCTACGGTAACCCATGTAGTACCATCTGTCGAAATTTGCATTTCTTGAAGGTCGTTGAAACGCGCTCCGTATTGTTGGAATTGCAAAGAAACTTGATTGCTGCCACCTAAGTTGGCGATATCGATAGGTTGTGCAGAAGTAAGCGTATAAACTACGTTGAGGGCTTGTGTTGCAGGAGATGCTGTAGGGTCGCCATTGACCAGCTCAGCGCAATTGCCACCAGAGGTAGATGCGATGCCACTTGCGGCCCACCAACCATCGTTGCTACTATTGATATTCCAACCAAACTCAATACCGCTCTGTCCAGAGTTGTCGAGGGTCCAGTTAGCAGGGTTAGAGAAGTCATCAGACCATAGTGTAACGCCAAGGATTTTTTGGTCGGCTGCAGCCTCAGTTGTTACTTTAGGCGCCTTTACCAATTCTTGGAAAGTCTGGATGCGCGGTGCTTTTTGAGCATAAGCTACAGATGCAATAGCGCTTACAAAGAGTATAAGTTTTTTCATTTTAGAGTAATTTGGTAATAAATATAGTGATTTCTATGCGTCCTTCAAAAAAGGAAGCATTTTTCGGCCATCATTGAGCTGAGAACCTGAACAAATAACAACGTTCAAACCGTCTTGTTCGTGGGGCGCGAGTAAATAATTGCCCAACAAATCGACAGCTTGGCTATGCCCGTTATAAACAAGGTTATTGCCATCTTGCCCCACCCGATTGCAACCAATAAAATAGCACTGATTCTCAATTGCGCGCGCTTGAACCAATGCATCCCAATGCGAAATTCGCTTTTGCGGCCAATTGGCAATATTTAAAAGAATGTCATAAGCTGCTGCGCCGGCTTCATTCACGCGGTTGCGTATAAGTTCTGGAAAGCGCAAATCATAACAGATTTGTAGATTCAACTTCCAACCAAGGTAGCTTACAATGACTTCATTGTTGCCCGAATTGAAATATTGATCTTCTCCTCCCAAGCCAAAAGCCTTCCGCTTGTCATAGGTCAAAACCGCACCATCTGGATACACAAAAACCCCTCTATTGAAATACTTGCCACCATCTTGTACCATCAAAGAAGTATAAATAGCCATTTGATGACGTCCAGCTAATTCCTTCAAAAATTGTAGCCCTTCTGATGCCTGCCAATCGTCTGCAAATCCGACATCCATTGAAAAACCTGTATGAAACATTTCGGGCAAAAGCAGTAAATCAAGCTGTGGAGAGGCTTTCAATTGGGCAGAAATGCGCGCATAGTTTGCTGCCTTTTGTTGCCAAACTTGGTCAAATTGCAATATGCCGATGCTTAAATCTTGCATAATCTTTCTGTTGCTGCCTGCAGTGTTTCTGTCGTTTTTGCATAACAAAAGCGGATCAATTTGCGATCTGCACCATCTTCATTAAATACAGATAGTGGTATAGCGGCCACACCGTGTTCAATTGTTAGTTCTTCACAAAAGCGGGTGTCTGGAAGATCTGATATCGCTGCAAAAGAAGCCACCTGAAAATAACTTCCTTGCGCAGGTAGTAATTCAAACCGACTTTTGAGTAAGCCAGCCCGAAAGAAATCGCGTTTTTGCTGATAAAATGAACCGAGTAAATTGACATCTACCCGATCTAAATAAGCAGAAAGTGCATGTTGTGCTATACTGTTCACACTAAACACCAAAAACTGATGCACTTTGTGAACTTCTTTCATGAGCTCAGGGCTACAAATCAGATACCCTACTTTCCAGCCCGTAATATGAAAAGTCTTGCCAAACGAAGAAACAATGATGGCGCGCTCCCGAATGGAAGCGAATTCATTGATGGATCTAAATTGCTCCTCGAAGGAAATATACTCGTACACTTCATCTGAAAGCAACAATAAGTTCGGATGCGCTTGCATGAGTGCTTCTAAGGCCAGAAAATCTTGGCCATCCCAAATGGTACCGCTCGGATTATGCGGATTATTGGTAATGAGCATTCTTGTTTGCGGCGTAATAGCTGCCGCAATTCGGTTCCAGTCGGGTTTGAAATCTGGGCCCAAAGGTATGCGAACAGGCCGAGCGCCAGACAAGCGTATAGGCGCTTCGTAGCAGTCGTAACTCGGGTCTAGGATTACAACTTCTTCTCCGGCATGCACAAGTGCTTGTATGGCCGTAAAAATGGCTTGTGTTGCGCCTGCTGTAACTAAGACTTGATCTGGCCCAAGCGATCTATTGTATTGCTTTTCGACTAACGCAGCAATTTGTTCACGCAAAGCGAGTAATCCTGCCATCGGCGCATATTGATGCGCGTTTGCGTTTGCTGCTTCAATTAAGCAGTTTTGTAATTGCGAATCGATAGCAAAATTAGGAAAGCCTTGCGCTAAATTGATGGCATTGTGCTTGACAGCCAATGCTGACATGGTGGTGAAGATGGTTGTCCCGACATTTGGGAGCTTGGAATGCAGCATCACGCCAGGATTATTGACCCAACAACAACTTTCTTGCGATGTCTAAGGTAATGCGGGTTCTGTCGTTGAAAGCAACAACAAACGCACCTGTGAAACCAGCATTGCGCAATTGATTTTGCAGTGCCAAAGCATCGTCTATAGACTTCACTGGCATACCTAAACAGTACTTGTAGTAACCATCGAGTTCATATTCATAAACGTCTTCACGGTTATAGTGAATGGTTGGATTAGGAATTTGAACCTTAGCCGACTCAACCTGTACGCGGAAGTGAACACCTGACTCATTAGAGATGCCATCTAAACGGTAATCAGGTTTAGGTCCGTCATCAACTTTGAAATTCATATTGCCACCTTGCACACCACCTTTTGGTTTGACTTGATCTGTTCCTGTTGAGATATTCAAACCTCGGATGACAAACTCCGTACGGCGATTCAGTTGGTTCTCTTGTTCAGAACACTGTGACTTCTGACCGCCTTCACACGGACAATCTATGCGCAATTGAGCTTCACCATAACCTTTGTAGGTGATGCGATTAGGACTAGAAATACGCGATTGAATATAGATTGCAGCATTCTTAGCACGACGATCTGATAAATCTTGGTTGTAAATAGCAGCGCCACGACAGTCTGTGTGTGAACCTAATTCCACCTCAATTTTTGGATGTTTGTTCATGAAACGAACGACTTTATCCAATTCAATAATGGCGTCTGGTCTGAGGTCTGCTTTGTCAAAATCGTAATAAATAGACTTCAAACCGAGTAAAGCAGTAATCTCCATATCCTGAAGCAATGGCTCTAAGTCAAGATTAACTAAATCTCTCACATTGATTTTTGTAGAATCTTTGGCAGAAATATTGAAAGTAACCTCCTTAGAAGCATATCCTTCCTTCTCCAACGAAACTTTGATACGTATATTTTCTCCGATGAGTATGCTATCGAGCACTTGAGAAAGTCCACCAAGCGCATCAGTAGTGCCTTCAAAAAGAACCATCCCCGTAGAATCGTCAACGATGCGAACTGCTACACCTTCAATTGGCGCTCCAAATTGCATATCCTTCACCACGTAGTCAAGCGGAATGTCTATGAACTTTTCTTTGATTGTAAACAAGTAGATGTCATCGGTTGCACCAGTAGTGGCACGATTAGATGTCATGAAACCTTGCTTCTCACTTGTAAAGAAAATTGCGAGGTCGTCATAGGCCGTATTGAAAGGCGCGCCCATGGATTTAACTTCAAGGTTCTCTACAACGAATAAATCATAGCCTCCTATAGTTTGATGTCCCTGTGAGCTAAAGTATAATTTACCGTTCTGAAAAGCTGGGAAAACATCATTTTTGTCTGTGTTTACACCACGAACGCTTTCTTTTGGACCGAACTTTCCATTTTGAAAAGTACACTTATAGATATCCATTCCTCCTAGGCCACCAGGCATATCTGAGGCAAAATAAAGCGTATTGCTTTTATCGTCAAAGAAGGGATGGGTAGTGTTGTAGGCGTCGTTGTTATAAGCAAAGGCAACTGGTGCTGACCACTCTCCTTTTGCATTCTTAGTCGAATAGTGAATGGTAAGGGTTTGATTTTTATCAGATCCTTGATTATTTGTAAAAAACAGGATATCCTGAGCCGCATTGGACGCTACAGGCCCGTCGTAGTAACAAGTACTCAACATCATTTGAGACTTCTCACTTGCGCTTAGAATAGTGGCTTGCTTGAGCTTACAACTATCTACTACATACAAATCTGAAAATGGCTTCTTAGCGAATTCATCCATATCTACATCATCGCAAGCGTTTATTGCTGCCGACAATACATAGATTGTACCACCATACTGTCTGGCCGCAAAGTCATCGTACGGCGTGTTGAAACATGCCGATTTTAATTCAACACCTTGTGCATGAAGTAAAGACGTAATCGTAATTCCGAAAAAAGCTGCGAGCCAAAAACGCATGGAGTTCAGTTAAGGTAAATCAATTGAAAAAGCGAGGTCCTTGACAACGGCTAGCGCTGTTGTTGAACTTGTAGCGTAAGGCCAATTCATGCGACTGAATGGTAACCGTGTTTAAATTTGACAACGGGAAAGTATATGAGTAACCCACATAAAATTTATTCCCAAAGTCATAACCTACGATACCACCAATTGCGCTGTTCACTTGATAAGAAGCACCAAAATCAAGACCGACTTTGTGTGTAAAAATCATATTGCAGTCTATTGTGTAAGGCAAACCTTGCATGTAACGACCTACAACATTCGGACGCCATGTTACAGCAGAACCTAATTTTACATTTCCGCCTACATAACCCACGTAACCACCGCGGTTTTCAACGAAAAGACTCATGTTGCGGTCTTTGAAACTCAAACCAGCTACACGAACCTGAGAAAAGCCTAAATAGAAGTTCTTGTGATAAAGCAAAGCACCATAACCAGCGTTGAACTGCATCCCTGTAGAAAGGTTGCTCATCATGTCTGGGTCATTGCCTACTGTAGTCACCAAATCTGTTAGGTTTACTGTAGTATTCAATGCCATTGCACGAATACCCAAAGAAAAGCGCCATTTCGGGCTCAATTTGAGGTGATAAGCGCCATTTACAGCAAACTGCGTAGATTTTACAGGGCCTATTTCATCTTGAAGCAAAGAAACACCTAAGCCGAAGTTTTTCATGATATTGAAATTCCCGGAAACAGTTATTGTCTTTGGCGCACCACGCAAACCAGTCCATTGAGAGTTGGCAAGTGTTGAGATGTCGTTATAACTATTTGCACCAGCTTGTGCAGGATTCAACATGAGGGCATTGAACTGATTTTGACGGTAATTTGGATCTTGTGCTTGTGAGCTGAAGCCAACTAACACAACGCCTAATGTCAAAATGATGCTATTGATCTTTTTCATATCTAGAGGTCTAGTCTTATTATTATTTCTGTACGCGATTCACGTATACGTAACCATTCAATTGTTTACCACCATTCAAAGTAAGGATGTAGTAGTAAGTTCCATCAGGAACCGGTGTTCCAGTGTTCAATAAAGTACCATCCCAATCGTTCGCGTAGTTATCTGCTTTGTAAACAATTGTTCCGTAACGGCTATATACTTCCATTGACTTAGTCGTATAACCTTCGAGACCTGGAATTACCCATGTGTCGTTGTAGTTGTTACCGTTAGGTGTAAAGGCATCAGGAACACTTGGGCCAGCCCATTGGTCTCCACCACAAGCATCAGAAGCTACAACAGTAACGAGTACACTTGCATTAGACTGATTACCTGAGTTATCTGTAACAATTACAGTAATGAAGTTCTCACCAACATTGGAGCAGTCAAAGGCCGATTGACTGAGTACCACACTTGCAATACCACAGTTGTCTACGCTACCGTTATCAAGATCTTCAAAACCAATAGTTGCGTTTCCGTTGGCATCAAGAATTACTGATGTATTAGCCAACAATACCAAAGGTGCAGACTCGTCATTTACAGTCACCACTTGGTCAACTGTTGTTACATTACCTGCGCCATCTACAACCGTCCAGGTTACTGTTGTATTCCCTAACGGATAAACAGTTGGTGCATTGTTGGTAATTGTTAAGTTGTCTGTACAGTTATCTGTCGCAATAGGATTGCCTAGATTGACACCAATTGCCTCGCAGTATACATTGCTCGCTACAGTAACATTTGCTGGAGCTTGTACTGTTGGAGCACTGTTGTCAATTACTGTAACCACTTGTGTAGCTGTTGAGCTGTTACCTGAGTTATCTGTAACAGTCCAGGTAACTACTGTAGGACCTATTGGGAAGATTGACGGCGCATCGTTTGTTACAGATGCAACACCACAGTTATCCGAAGTAATTGGAGTGCCTAATGCCACACCGATTGCCTCACAACCAAGATTTGGTGAAGTAGTGACGTTTAATGGTGCTGAAATGACAGGAGCGGTGTTGTCGCCAATAAATACTTCGATTGGCAATGACGTTGCTGAACAACCGTTTGTAGCTGTAACTGAAACCGTGTAAGAACCAGACTGATTAGCTACGATAAACGGTGTAGTTGGTCCGTTGCTCCATTGGTAGTTAGCTGCATTAGAAGCAAACAAGACTACTGTTCCACCTGGGCAAAGGCTTGTTGTGCCGCTTGCTGTAATAGTTGGTGCTACTGGATTGTTGAGTACACTTACTTGTGCACTTGTTGAAGCTGTACATCCATTTGCAGTAACCGTATATGTTATAGTAGTTGAACCTGCGTTCAAGCCTGTTACATGACCTGCAGCATCGATAGTTGCAATGAAATTGTTGGCTGCTGACCAGACACCACCTTGTGTTGCAGAAGTCAATTGCATTGTGCCACCTTCACAAACTGCGTTTGCACCTGTAATTGCAGCAACAAGAGGATTGTTGTTTACAGTTACACTCACAACTGAAGATTGAGTAGTACAACCCGCAGCGTTCGTCACAAGCACGTAGTAATTTCCAGATTGGTTCACTGTTGTTGAAGCACCTTGATCACCGTTGCTCCAAACATAGTTAGCACCACCTGTAGCTGTAAGGGTCAAGGAACCACCAGCACAAAAGACCGTAGGGCCGTTCGCATTAATCACAACTGCTGGATTGGCGTTGAAGACAACCATTTCACTTGCAGTTGAACTACAGCCTTCAGCACTTGTCACTGTAACGGTGTAAGTATTTGCGGCAGTCACGTTGATTGTCGCATTTGTAGAGTTATTGCTCCAAGCATATGTTGAACCACCCGCTGCTGTAAGCGTTACTGTAGTTCCCAAACATGCTGTTGAACCTGAAGTAGAGATGCTAGCCGTAGGCAAAGCGTTCACTACAACAGCTATTGCATTACTTGTAGCTGTACAACCTTCAAGGTTTGTACCAGTTACATCATAGCTGCCAGAAGTACTCACTGTAATAGAAGGAGCTGTTGAGCCATTTGACCAAACGTATGTATTGGCGCCCGTTGCAGTTAAAGTAACAGAACCACCAGCACAGAAGGTTGTTGATCCATTCGCTGTAGCAGTTACAACAGGAAGCACATTAACTGTAACAGGAATAGCAGCCGATGTAGCAGTACATCCGTTCGCATCTGTTACTGTAAGTGCATATGAACCTGAAGCAGTAGCAACATATGTATTGTTAGATGCGCCAGCGATAGCACCCGCACCGTTATTCCAAGCATAAGTATAGTTTGAATTCAATGGTGCAATGAGGGTAACTGATCCGCCTGTGCAGAATGAAGTAGCACCTACATTAGCAATTGAAACAGCCGGAAGGGCATTGACAGTTACAACTACAGGAGCAGAAGTTGCTGAACATCCGTTTGCGTTTGTGATAGTCACAGAATATGAACCAGAAGTAGTAGCGGTAATTGCTGCGGTTGACTCACCTGTAGACCAAGCGTAGGTCATGCCAGCTGGAGCCGTTAAGGTAACAGAACCACCTGCGCAGAATGTAGTAGCACCACTTGCAGTAACCGTAGCTACTGGCAACGCATTGATTTGAACCGAGGCTGAAACCTGTGAGGTACATCCTGCAGCATTTGTATATGTGTAAGAAATGAGCGCTGATCCGGCAGATAAGCCTGAAACAACACCATTTGCAGCAACGTTAGCAACGGCAACATCCGAAGATGACCAAGTACCACCAGCTTGTGCATTCGCTAGTGTCGTTGTTGAACCGACACAAATAGCTGAAGCACCCGCAATTGAAGTGAGAATTGGATTCGCGTTGACGTTTACATTGAATTGAACAGCAGTAGTACAGCCGTTTGCGTTTGTCACAGTGTAAGAAATCGTACTCGCACCATTGCTTACTCCAGTAAGTAAACCAGTAGCATCAATTGTAGCAGCACCTGTGTTAGATGATGACCATGTGCCACCAATTGTAGCGTTTGTAAGTGTAGTTGTAGCACCTTCACATACTGAATTACTTCCGGCGATTGCTTGAACAACCGGAGTAGCTAATACAGTGATGTTTGTATTTGCAGATGTAGCTGTACAACCGTTACCATCAGTAATCGTAACTGAATAAGGACCGTCAACAGAAGCAACGATTGATTGGGTTGTTTCACCAGAACTCCATAGATAAGAAGCTGCAACCGGTGCAGTGAGGGTTACTGAACCACCAGCACAGAATGTGGTAGCACCACCTGCTGTAATTGTGGCAACTGGAGCAGGATTCATTGTTACGGCAAATGGCGCAGAAGTTGCTGAACAACCATCTGTATTTGTTACTGTTACGGTAACACTTGCACTTGCAGACAATGTAATGCTTTGAGTAATGGCTCCGTTAGACCAAGCATAAGCAGCACCATTTGATGCTACTAGGGTAACTGAACCACCTTGGCAGAAACTATTGCCATTCAAAGAAGTAATGTTCGCCAACGGAAGTGCATTGACGACCACTGATGTAATTGCTGAAGTTGAAGCACAACCGTTTGCATTGGTTACTGTCACTGAAACATCTTGTGTAGTACTTACCGTAATTGACTGAGTTGTGGCGCCAGTACTCCATAAGTAAGAAGTACCTGTACTAGCAGTCAATACAACAGAACCACCTTGACAGAATGTAGTTGCTCCAGCTGCAGTAATCACTGCTGATGGAAGTGCATTCACAGTAAAGTTTGTAGATACCGTGTTGGTGCAACCGTTTGCATTTGTAAATGTATATGTTAATGTTGTAGTACCAGGATTGACGCCTGTTACCGTACCACTTGTAGCGTTGATTGTTGCAACCGTATTATTAGCAGTTGACCACAAACCGCCCGCTTGGGCATTTGTAATAACTGCTGTACTTCCTTCACAAACTGACGTAGCACCAGCATTAGCTGCTAGAACCGGTAGTGGATTGACTACTACAGTTGTTGTAGCAGAAGTAGCAGAACAGCCACTATTTGTAGTAATTGTAACAGCATAAGCACCACTCGCGTTGGCAACATAAGTGCTTGCGGTTGCGCCTGTAATTGCGGTGCCATTCAATATCCATTGGTAAGTATAAGTCATGCCAGCTGTTGGACTAGAGGCAAGAAGTGTTACAGAACCACCTTGACAGAAGGTTGTAGAACCCACTGTTGAAATGGCTGCTGTAGGTAAGGTATTCACTGTAACCGTTACACTTTGAGAATTAACACAACCATTTGCGTTGGTCGTTGTGTAAGTCATTGCAACATTTCCAGCGCTTACACCAGTAACCAAACCGTTGGCAGCAACAGTAGCTACAGCAGCATTTGCTGAACTCCATACAGGGTTGCTTGCTGTTGTGCTAAGTAATGTTGTAGATCCGACGCAAACAGCAGCCGTACCAGTGATGGCAGGTGCACTTGGTAAGCTATTTACAGTAACAACAGTTGCTGCAGATGTACTTGAACATCCGTTAGCGTCTGTAACTGTAACTGTGTAGCTACCTGCAGTAGTCACTGCAAGAGTTTGGTTGTTGCTACCGTTTGACCATTGGTATGATAAACCAGTACCACCATTGGCTGTTAAAGTAACTGAGCCGCCTTGGCAGAATGTCGTTGCGCCACTTGCTGTGATTGTAGCAGTAGGCAATGGATTAACAGTTACGGTAAGAGCGCTTGCTGTAGTAGCACAACCAGCAGCATTTGTAATTGTAACTGTATTTGTAGATGTTGTGTTGGCAATTATAGAAGCTGTTGTAGCTCCGTTAGACCAAAGATAAGTTGAACCTGCAACCTGTGGGCTAGCTGTTAATGTAACAGAACCACCTTGGCAGAAGTTTGTTGGGCCACCTGCTAAAATGGTAGCAGCTGGCAATGCATTCACAGTTACTGTAGTTACCGCTGATACTGCGCTACATCCAGAAGCATTTGTTACAGTAACGGAGTACGTTCCTGCGTTACTCACTGTGATAGATTGCGTTTGTGCACCTGTAGACCACATATAAGCAGAACCAGCATTAGCTGTGAGTACTACATTGGAACCGGCACAGAAAGTTGTTGCACCGCCAGCAGTAATTGTTGCCGTAGCACCAGTATTCACATTGATATCAGCAGAAGCACTATTTGTACATCCGTTTGCATCGGTAATAGTATATGTAATTGTTGCTAAGCCTGCACTTACACCTGTTACAACACCCGTAGCATTTACTGTTGCTACTGCAGCGTTATTTGATGTCCAAGACCCGCCAGCAGTTGCGCTTTCAAATTGAACTGTCTCGCCTGAACAAACCGCAGCAGCACCTGTTACCGCAGCAACAGTAGGCAAGGCATTCACAGTTACATTCGTTGAAACAGAGTTGGTACATCCATTTGCATCTGTTATTGTGTAAGTCATTGATGCAACTCCTGCACTCACCGCTACAACAGCACCAGTACTGCTGTTGATTGTTGCAATAGCTGCATTATTTGTTGACCAAGTTCCGCCCGTAGTTGCGTTTGCTAGTGTTGACCCTGAACCGACACACAAAGTTGTGTTACCTGAGATTGCAGCAACACTAGGTAAAGCATTTACAGTGATTGTTGTTGCAGCTGAAGTAGCTGAACAACCATTATTGTTACTTACTGTAAGTGTGTAAGCAATTGATGTTGTTGCAATATATGAGCTAGAAGTTGCACCAGCTATTGCTGATCCATTCAAATTCCATACATAAGAGTAAGTCATGCCTGCTGGCGCGCTTGGGCCAACCAAAGCAACAGAACCACCTGCACAGAATGTTGTTGCGCCTGTCGCTGTTATGGTTGCTGTTGGTAATGCGTTAACACTGAGCGTCATTGTTGCGCTTGAAGAACAAGATCCTGAAGTTACAGTGTATGTAATTGTCGTTGAACCGACAGATTGTGTAGTTACAACGCCAGTATTTTGATCAATTGTAGCAACAGCTGTATTAGATGAAGACCAAGCACCACCAGAAACAGAGCTCGAAAGTGTTCCAGTTGAACCAAGACAAATAGCACTTGCACCTGCTAAAGTACCCGCATTTGGAAGTGCTGTAATGGTAATAATTGCCACATCTGATGAAACACCACAAGCATTGCTTGCAATATAAGTCAAGTCAACTGTTCCTGTTTCACCTTGGGCAGGCACATAACTAACAGTTGTGTTGGTCACATTTGGTGAAATAACACCAATACCTGTTGTTTGCCAGTAACCCATCTCTGCGTTATCAACATTTACAGTGTAAGAAGCAGCACCCGAACCACAAATTGTTTGGTTAGCGCCTACATCAACACTTGGAATCCCATTTAGAACCGTTACTGTAATGTCAAATTCATCACCGAAACAAGTAGTTCCACCAACAGTATATTGTGGCGTAACCGTATAAACTTGTATTTGGTTGCTCGCTGAGGTGTTAGACAATGTTTGAGAAATACTTGCTTGAGGAGTTGATTGTGCTGTCGCACCTGTAATATTAGGATTGAGGGTAGAGACCCAAGTATAAAGTGTTCCTGCTGGAACAACATCAGTAAGGGCGCCATCAATTGGAGTAATTGAGAATGCTGAACTAGTACAAATCGTTGTACTAACATCTGCGATAGTCATGGTTGGAGCAACAGATACTGTAACATCAAAATCACCACCCACACATGAACCAGCAGTTGGTGTCACTGTATAGGTTACAGATTGTGCTTGACTTGTTAGGTTCGATAATGTTTGGCTTACAGCTGCGGTGGCCGAACTTACATTTGAAGTTCCTACCACTGCAGGGTTTTCAACTACCGTCCAGGTATAAGTGGTACCTGCTGGAACGATATCAACACCATTCACTGGTGTTGCGTTGAAACTAGATCCTGAACAGTTTCCTAATGACACATCTGCAACGTTTGGCGTTGGGTTAACCGTAACTTGGAATACATCTGTACTTCCACTGATTAATTCACCAACACCCAATCTCACTGCAAGTACTTTTGAAGTACCTACGCACGGGTTGCCAAAAACAGCTGTAGTTGCTGCAATAGTAAGTGTAGTTTGACCCAAGGCCGCCGCACTCACAATATTTGCCGAGTTACTTGCGTGGCAAGAACCGATGGCATAATTACCCGCTGTTCCTGTTGGCGTACCAAAGCTCGCAAACTCAACGCTAGTAATCACCTTTCCGGCTGGAGCAGTCAATAATAATGTTTGGTTTTCAGATACCGATTGGAAGATATAGCTATCAGTAACCAACATTTGAGGAGTTACCGTAACGTTTGCTGTTTGAGCTGTATTGGTTGTATTTGCTCCAGTGAAGCTGATGTTGCCAGTTCCTGACGCAGCAATACCAACACTCGTGTTGTCATTTGTCCAAGAGAAGAAAGTAGCAGCTGGCGCTCCTGTAAAACTCACGCTACCTGCAGCACCCGCACAAAGCGTAAGGTCTGTAACTGGTGTAACAGTCGGAACCGGACTAACCGCGATCTCATATGTCTGAGCGGGGCCTGCACAGCCATTGGCCGAAGCTGAAACTGTAATAAGACCTGTTTGAATATATGCCGTTGTGTTAGCTGCTGTAAATTGAGGAACATTTCCTGTGCCTGATGCAGCAAGACCAATTGTTGTATTAGAGTTTGTCCAAGCGTATGTAGCGCCTGAACCTAGATTTCCTGCGGTAGAAACGGCAGCTACAACAGCACCGTGATCCACAGCTTGAGTTGTGCCGTTTGTTACGGTTGGAAGTGGATTGACTGTAAGTGTATGTGTAGATGGCGTGCCAGTACAATTTAATGGATTGGTCGGTGCACTTACAAAAGTGAATGATTCACCCCAAGATGCGTATGAATCCGAAGTAATTCCATTGGCAGTAGTGCTAATATAATTATTTAGTCCCGGTGTTATTTCTAAATAAACCGTACCAGTTGCGCCTAGATTAAGAATTCCAGCATGGACAGCAGCTGTTGGAATGTCTGAGTCTGCAGTGTAAGTTCCTGTCCCCCAAATACCGCCATTATCTGCGCCCTGAATGGTTACACTATAGATTTGACCTATAACTGGAGATGAAATAGAGGCTGTATTATTTGGCAATACTATAGTTGATACGGGTTGAGGGTGGGCGTAAGTAATTACAACGGTACCTTCCGATACACCTGTTACTTGTCCTGTTAAAGCATCAACTGTAGCAACAGCATTATTAGACGATGACCAGTTTCCGCCGATATCTCCATTTGTAGTCAATAAAGTACTTGCATTTGAACAGATAGAATCAGCACCAGAAATTGTTCCTGCAGAAATCAAGGCCTCTACTGTAACATTTGTATTAGCTGTAACATTGGCACATCCACCAGTTCCCGTTACAGTGTAGCTCATTATGGCTGTGCCTGGAGCTACAGGTGTAACAACACCTGTTGAAGGATTAATTGTAGCTACGCCTGTTGAAGCAGAAGACCATGATCCAGCGTCGCCATTTGATGTGAGTGTAGTTGATCCATCTGCACAAATTTCAGTAGTACCGGAAATAGTACCAGCTGATGGTACCGGAGAAACAGTAATTGTAAAAGTTTCTGGAGCACTCACACAACCATTTTCTGTTGCAATAACTGAAATATTAGCGACTTGAGGAGTAGTACCTGTATTGATAGCAGTGAAGCTTGGAATACTACCTGTACCAGAAGCTGCTAAGCCAATAGAAATGTTGTCGTTTGTCCAATCAATAGTTCCAGAAAAAGATTTAACGGGAATTAATGGTGCTGAATCAGCAGTTAACTCAACTTCAATGTCTGTACCTGCACATACAGCTATATTATTCACATTATTTACTACAGGTGTAGCGTTTACAACTACCTCAATTGAATCTGTCACAACACAACCCGTAGGACTAGTTGCTTCGATTTGATAAATTGTCGTAAACATCGGGGTCGCTATTGGCGTAAGGCAATCATCACAAGATAAATCATAAGAAGGCGTCCAAGCATATGAAGCTGCGGTTCCACCCGTGGTGTTGTCAGTTACAGTTGCAGTAAGATTCGCATTGCTTCCGCTACAAATAGTTTGATCTATTCCTGCAGAAATAGCGAAATCTACAGTCACAGCGAATGAGTAGTTGACAGTTTCACCATTTTCATCAGTAACTGTAACATTGATGACAGAAGTGCCAGTTTGCCCAGTTGCCGCAACTGCTGTAATTGTGCGGTTTGCGCCAGAACCACCAAATGTGATCCCCGAAGATGGGAATAATGTTGTGTTTATTACAACGGCAGCAGACAAGGTGAGGTTGTCTGGGCTTGTTTCTGCATCACCAATAGTAAAGCTTAGGGGCCCAAAAGTGCCACAACCAGTTTGATCAGCAATACTTGTGATTGTTGGGGGCGTTTGCGCCTGCCCCTGAAAGCTGACACCAATACTCAAAAGGACCGACCATAAGAAAGTCAAAAAGGTTGTTTTGTAACCTTTCAATAATAATACATTCTTCATTTGCTGTGGGGTTGTAGAGAGGCTTGTTAGGTTGTAAAGTCTCATAGTTGGCTTGGTAATATAAATTAAAGGAAACAATTAAAAACCTGATAATCAAGGTAATTAGCTGATTTCCATATACTCACTTTTATTAAAATACAATACAAAATACACCAATTTATCAAAATCGGTATCGAACAAATGTATACAAAATGATTTGATTTCCAAAAAAAAGTTCAGTTGAGTCGGTTTTGGTGTCCGGAAATACACCTCGAAACCTTACTATTTACATATGAAAAGACAAAAAAAAGGCGCGCCAGATGGCGCGCCTTTTTGCGTTTTTTATAGTGTTTTATTGCTTGATTACACGGTTGGTGAATGTTTGTGCACCCGCCGTCATTTTTAAGGTATAAACACCTGTTGTAAGGTTGACTACACTGATTTGAGCAAGTTCGTTGTTGAACGCGCCTTTTTGTGCAGCAAAAACAACTCTTCCACTCATGTCAAGCAGCTCAATTTGATCGATCACCAAACCTAGGCTATTCTCAATGTTAAGAACATCAGAAGAAGGATTTGGATATACAGCAAAGCTACCGGCAAGTGTTTCCATACCAGCTGTGAAATCACAACCAGCATCGACAACAACAAGAACAGTAGCGGTATCTGCTGGGCAAACGCCATTGCTCACGATGTAATCGTAGTTAAAGTTACCTGGGATGTTAGACGCAGTGTCGATATTGCTTCCAATTGGGTTGTTGCTTGGGTCTAACCAATAGCCGCCCATATCAACTACGCCACCTAAGCCAGCTAAGAGGTTGAAGGGCTCGTTTTTACAAACTGTAAAGGTGCCATTTATACCTGCGCTAGACGCTGGATATACATCAACATAGGCATTGACGTCGTCAGAAGCACAACCATCAACTAAAGCATAAGTAAATTCAAAGAATACGGTAGCCAAGCCGTTCGTGATGAACTGAGAACCTTGTAGGCCAAGTGTTGGAATGGTTTGTGTCCATGTTCCGCCCAATTGGTAGTTGGCAATTCCATTGAATAAGTTCACGGTGTCGCCATAACAAGCTTCAATGACTTCTCCTTCTACACCAGCATTCAAGTCGATCTCAGAGATGGAGATGGCATAGTTACCTGCTGTGTTGTTGAAGGCATCGTTGAGAATGTAATATGTATTTCCAGGGTTCAAGCCACACATGGTAAAGTTAGGCGCTGCATTGACGCCATCTAAATCATCATCGTTGGCCGCTTCCATCATAATCGAAGCTAAAATAGAACAGTCTGTTGCTGAATATACCGCAATTTGATTGTTGTAGTCCATGGCTGTAGAATTGATGCGTACATTTCCTGAAGGTGGAGCTACAAAAGTGAACCAGGTAGTGAGGTTCAAGTTTTGGTTTGCCCAACCAGTTGTGGTTTGCGCACCAGTTGCTGGTGGTACTACCGCTACTTCTGAAGGGTCTACAGTTGCGCCAGTGTTGTTGAAGATATATGCGTGACCATCTACTGGAATTTCAGCAGCATTACACATTTGATCATTAGTCATTGGTAACATCACAGGTACTGGGCCGATAAAATAAGAAGTGTCCTGACCACAAACTGCCTGAAGATAAACTTCAAAAGACTGACCTGCAATAAATGAAGGGTCTATGAGCGTGTCGTTTGAGTTGGCGTCAATCACATAAGTTGTACCACTAGAGAATGGCATACCCGCTTCTACCAATTGGTAGTTGTAACCAGTTACTGGCAATAATGTTTGAGCCCAGCTCCATGTTGTCATGATGCTGTCTACACCAGAAGTAGCCGTAATATTAGTTGGATTGGCACAGTCTGGTGCAGGTAAAATGTTGATGACGTAGTCTTCAGTTTCACCAGAACCCATGTTGGTACAAGCGTCGCCAGGACCATTAGTATTGAAGTTGCCACGTGAACGAACGCGCATGCCTGTGTTGCCAGTTAAGGCCGTCATTGGAATCGTGATATTAACAGTGCCGGTTGTGTTTCCTGCAATGTTAGTTCCTACTTGCGTCCATTCAGTTGGCTCGTAAGAACCACTTTGGTCGTAGTCAATCCAAACTGAAACAATTGCACCTGTGTAAACAGATGGTGCTTGAACTGTTACTCCAACACCATATTCCATTCCCTGAATAACAGAAGGGCCAGAAGTGAAGGCACTGTAATAAGGGCTTGCCGTTGGTTGCGTAGCAGCTGTGTTGTTGTTCCAGAAACTAGCGCCACCAAAAGTAAATGCTACGTTATCCATTAATGAACCGTTACCTCCTGCATTCACAGTATTGCAATAACACTGATAGAAAGGTGTAGACAATACTTGAACAGCAGTAGAAGTATCTGCAGCTGCAGAGGCCGTACAAGTAAGTACACAAGCAAAATAAGTATCAGCAGCAACTGTAGTGCTGTATGTAGAGTTGTTTGCACCAGCGATTGCAGTCCAAGGACCAGAAGCACTTGCAGCGCTCAACCATTGGTAAGTAATTCCGGAAGCTACCGTTGCGCTGTCTAATGACATGTTCACTGGGGTAGTTGGACAAACGGTTGTTGCAGAAGCCAAAGCGTCACCAGCATTAGGCGTGCCTGTACAAGGATTTGCTGCAATGATGTTAATGAGGTGATCTTCAGTTTCTCCGTAGCCGTATGAAATACATGGTGTTAGAATTGTAAAACCCGTTGCAGCAGCGCCCTCAACGCAAACGACACGCATTACTGTATTTCCTGTTAATGCTGTTGGAGGAATGGTAATTGATCCGTTTACTGTTCTTGGGCCCATTACAGTTGTTTGATCCATATAGACCAATTCTGCAGGATTGTCAAAAGTTCCATTTTGGTCGAA
>JBFYPV010000180.1:0-5754 GCA_041303085.1 Crocinitomicaceae bacterium | reverse complement strand
GGGTTTTAGCACAGAATCTACCGAGATGTCGTTGAAGAGTGGCGAGACGCGTTGGGCGTTTAAAGACCCTACAACCAAAAGTTGAAATAAAACGCTGAAGATGAATTGTAATTTCATGGTTTTAAATTAATCAATTTAAGAGAAGGATGAAAATTATATTACGAATTCATGATGACCGCAAGCACAGCGGCATACAATTTTAGGCGTAAATAGTTCGGAGAATTTATTTTTTTTTAACACTATGAACCAACTTATTAACATTGAATCCTTATAATAGTGTACCTTTGCACCTAATTTTAAAAAGAATACATGACATTTGAAGAACTGGGATTAAGGCGAGAGGTGCTGAAGTCGTTGACAGAATTGGGTTTTGAAGCACCGACCCCCATCCAGGAACAAGCAATTCCCTATCTATTAGGAGAAGATTGCGATTTTGTCGGTCTGGCGCAGACCGGTACAGGTAAAACGGCCGCATTCGGTTTGCCGTTGATTAATAACATTGATAACGCAGCACGCCTTCCACAAGGGGTCATTATTTGCCCTACACGCGAGCTCTGCCTTCAGATTACCAAAGACCTTAACGTTTTTGCGAAATATCTAGATGGCAATATCACAGCAGTGTACGGCGGGACCGATATCCGTACTCAAATTTCGAACGTTAAAAAAGGAACGTCCATTATTGTGGCAACACCAGGTCGTTTGGTCGACCTCATCAACCGTAAGGTGATTCAATTAGGCCAAATCAAATACGTCATTCTTGACGAAGCCGACGAAATGCTCAATATGGGTTTCAAAGAGGACATCGACATGATCCTCGAACAAACACCTATCGACAAAAACGTTTGGTTGTTTTCGGCTACGATGCCAAATGAAGTAGCGCGTATTGCACGTACCTACATGACCGACCCACTCGAGGTTTCTATTGGTCACAAAAACCAGAGCAACGAGAACATCGAGCACATCTACTATTCTGTTAAAGAACGCGACCGCTACGATGCCGTCAAGCGCTTGATAGATTTCAATCCTACTATATACGGCCTTATTTTCTGCCGTACCAAGAACGAAACCGCAACGGTTGCCATGAAATTGGCCCGCGATGGTTACAACGCAGAGCCGCTACACGGCGACCTCACCCAAGCCATGCGCGACCGCGTAATGGAGCGTTTCCGTTCAAAAGAATTACAGATCCTCGTTGCAACTGATGTTGCGGCCCGTGGTTTGGACATCAACAACATCACGCACGTCATCAACTACAACCTGCCAGACGACATCGAAAACTACACACACCGTAGTGGCCGTACCGCACGCGCAGGTAAAAAAGGACAGTCTTTGGTGTTGGTCAATACCCGTGAGAACGTCAAGATCAAAGCCATCGAGCGCCAAATGCGCACGACCTTCACACAAGGCCAGATTCCTAATCCTGCCGAGATCTGCGAGATCCAATTGAAAAAACTCATCGACAACACGATTGCTACAGAAGTCAAAGAAAGCGATATCGCACCTTTTATGGAGCAAATCTTGGCTTCTTTCGCCGATTTATCGAAAGAAGAGGTCATCAAAAGATTTGTATCTGCTGAGTTCAATCGTTTCATCGATTATTACGAGCGCGCAGGCGACCTCAACGCAGCAGCAAGCAAAGACGACCGCGAGCGTCCAGAACGCAACACCGATCGTAAGAGCCGTGCCCGCGAAGAAGGTAAAACACGCTTCTTTGTCAATCTAGGTCGCAGAGACGGACTCAATCCAGGCGCTATGGTTCGCATCATTTGCGACGCTACTGGCCTCAACTCTAAGGCACTTGGCCGCATCGACATCATGACTTCTTTCTCCTTCATTGAGGCTGATGACGAGCACACACAAAAAATCTTGAAGAACGTTGACGGCTACGAATTCGAAGGCCATAAAGTCTCGATCGAAGTAACGGCACCGGGTCAAGGTGGTGGCGACGACCGCGGCGAACGCAAGTTTTCTAAAGGACCAGGCTCGAAAAGAGGCCCGGGTTCATTTGGTGGCGGTAAACCAGGATTCGACAGAAAGCCAGGCTTTGAGAAAAAAGGCGGCTTTGAGAAAAAAGGTGGCTTCGACAAAAAACGTTCAGGTGGTTTTGACCGTGACCGCAGTTACGGCGCCAAAAAAAATAATTATTAATTCTCCTTACCCATACATAACCTTTTATGGAAATCAGAAATATTGCCATTATTGCCCACGTTGACCACGGTAAAACTACCCTCGTCGACAAAATGATCGAAGCGGGCCAAGTTGTTAACGAGCGCGACCGCATGACCGGCGAGCTCATCATGGACAACAACGATCTTGAGCGCGAACGCGGTATCACCATTGTTTCTAAAAACGTTTCGGTATCTTACAAAGGCACCAAAATCAACATCATCGACACCCCAGGTCACGCCGACTTTGGAGGTGAAGTTGAGCGCGTGCTCAACATGGCCGATGGCGTTTGTTTGTTGGTAGATGCTTTTGAAGGCCCAATGCCCCAAACACGTTTTGTACTTGGCAAGGCCCTATCAATGGGTCTGAAGCCTTTGCTTGTGATCAACAAAGTCGACAAAGAAAACTGTACGCCAGAAGAAGTACACGAAAAAGTATTCGACCTCATGTTTGAACTCGACGCAACTGAAGAGCAGCTCGACTTCCCAACCATTTACGGTTCGGCTAAAAACGGCTGGATGTCTACGGATTGGAAACAACCTACAGACAGCATCACACCTTTGCTCGACCAGATCTTGGATTATTTTCCACCTAAGAAAATCGAGGAGGGAAACACGCAAATGCTCATCACTTCTCTTGACTTCTCTTCTTATGTTGGACGTATCGCAATTGGTCGCCTCACACGTGGTGTCATCAAAGAAAACCAACCGATCATTCTAACGAAGTCAGATGGCCGTCAGGAGAAACACCGCATCAAAGAAGTCTTTGTATTTGAAGGAATCGAGCGCACGAAAGTGACCGAAGTTCAACCCGGTGACCTCTGTGCTGTTACAGGTATCGAAGGTTTTGAAATCGGTGACTCTATTTGTGATGCCGAAAACCCTGAGCCGCTTCCGACGATCAAAATGGACGAACCTACCATGAGTATGTTGTTCTCCATCAACGATTCACCATTCTTTGGTAAAGAAGGTAAGTTTGTGACATCCCGTCATATCTCAGACCGTCTCAACAAAGAACTCGAGAAAAACCTAGCACTCCGCGTAAACGACACCGACAAAGCCGACAAATGGATGGTCTTTGGTCGTGGTGTATTGCACCTTTCAGTCTTGATTGAAACGATGCGCCGAGAGGGTTATGAGCTACAAGTTGGCCAGCCACAGGTTATCATCAAAGAAATCGATGGCGTCAAGTGCGAGCCAGTAGAAGAACTCACCATTGACCTTCCGGAGGTCAATAGCGGAACAGCTGTGGAGGCCGTCACACGCCGCAAAGGCGAGATGACCAACATGGTACCGAAAGGCGAACGCATGATCGTTACTTTTCAGATTCCATCGCGTGGCATCATCGGTTTGCGCAATTACCTCCTTACGCAAACTGCAGGTGAGGCGATCATGAACCACCGCTTCTTAGAATACCAGCCTTACAAAGGTGAAATTCCAGGTCGTCAGAACGGTTCTTTGATTTCGTTAGAGCAAGGAACATCGATTCCTTTCTCACTCAACAACCTTCAAGAACGCGGTAAGTTCTTTATTGCACCAAACGAAGACATCTACGAAGGTCAGGTTATCGGTGAGAACTCACGCGCCGGAGACTTGTGTGTGAATGTTACCAAAACCAAAAAACTCACCAACATGCGTGCTTCAGGTTCAGACGACAAAGTGCGTTTGGCTCCACCTAAAGTGTTCAGTTTGGAAGAGTGTTTGGAGTACATCCAATCCGATGAATACGTAGAGGTTACCCCTAAAGGTTTGCGCATCCGTAAAATCTTCTTGAAAGAAACAGATCGCAAACGTTCGGGCAAATAATAATAAATTCGCCAATTTTACGTTCACCTAACGATGAAAAAGGCTTTTACACTGTTGTTTTTAGTGCTTGCGACCCAGTTGCAAGCACAAAAACGCACTTTTTTCTCCCAATCTGAGCTCGGTTTTCACGTAGGCCAGACCTACTACCTCGGCGATCTCAATCCTTACCAACAATTCAAAAATGCTGCCTTAGCGGGTGGTCTCATTTACCGCTACAACTTCAATAACCGCCTTACGCTGCGCTGCACTTACCTTTATGGTCAAGTTTCAGCTGCAGATTCTACTTCCCCTTATCCGTTATTGGTCAATCGCAACCTGAGTTTCAAGTCTACACTTCACGAAGTCGCAACAGGCTTAGAATTTCATTACACGCCTTTTCAATTCGGCAGTAGCCGTTATCCTGCAACAGCTTACTTATTGGCACAAATTGGCGTTTTCCACATGAATCCGCAAACCTATTACAACGGTGCTTGGCAGGCCCTCCAACCACTTGCCACCGAAGGGCAGGGCACTAGTGCAAACGCACAAAAACCTTATAATTTGTATCAACTTTGTGTACCACTCGGTATGGGATTGAAGGTGAGCCTTGGTAAAATGGCTACTTTCAACGTCGATTTGTCAATCCGCAAAACCTTCACAGACTACCTCGACGACGTCGGTTCAGATTTCTACACAGACCCGCAAATACTAGAAGATGAAGTTTCTGATTTGTCGGCGGCGCTTTCCAACCAGAGCCTAGATGGCAATCGTTTTGGCAAACGCGGCACCAGCAGCACCAAAGATTGGTATGTTTATGCAGGTGCAACTTTCACTTTTCGCCTCGGAAAAGGTGGCGGCTGTTTTTATTAAACCATTTCACTATGTTTCAAAAAATTGTACTTTTTTCTGGTCTATTATTCTTGGCTTCTTGCCAATCCGAAGTTTGTGAATGCGCCGATCAATGGCTCGAAATGACCAACGCACTCAAAGCAGCAGAGGCCAAAGGTCAGCCGATAGACAAACTGCTCAAAAAGTACGAGAAGCCGCTCAACAAGTGTGAAAACATGGATGCCAATAAAACGGCAGCGGAGAAAGAACAAATGCTAGAAGAGCTGCGTTCTTGCGAATCTTACAAAAAAATCGGAAAAGAGTAAGGCGCTTAGTTGCCATTGCTCTTGGCCGCATGCAAGACAAAATTTTCCTTGAAAACTTCCTGATAGCTTTCCCAGTGTTGATAGCCTGAGATGGTTTCGTTGTGCCACAAAAAGCTAAATGCACCTCCATACTTTTGCACTTCTTGGTAGAGTTCCCCAATACGTATCTTTGCCTCACTTGGCGTGAGTTTGAGGTATTCGAGTAGGGTGCCGTCCATGTAAGCAAACGGATGGATATTCAAGTTTGTGGCTTCGTTTTTGAGCAAATCAAACCATTTGAAGCAGCGCGCGGTGCCTGCTCTAAAGCCTGTTTGCTCGGCGTAGCCCATCGTGTAGTCGTGCGTAATGCCCGCTGTGATCAGGTTGCGATAGGCATCTGGCAAGCGCATTAATAGAAAATGTTGGCGGTTGCTATTGGGGCGATACCCAATAATTTGTGCGAGCCTTTGTATTTCGATTTCGAGCTGCTGTGCATTGAAAGGCGTCAGTGAACTCCCATGGATACCAATTTCGGCAAAAGCAGCTATTTCCTTGATTTTTGCTTGTTGTGCAAGATTGAGGTGAGAGAGGTTTTTATCGAGCTTCGTGTAATTGCCGAGCAGCCAGAATACTTTGGTGTCTTCGTAGTGTTGTGCGAGTGCTGCAATGTG
>JBFYPV010000179.1:0-4172 GCA_041303085.1 Crocinitomicaceae bacterium | reverse complement strand
TGATCGCAAGCGTACAAGGCTGCTTTGGCATTGAGCGTGTCAAAGACGGTTTCAATGAGTAAAATATCAACACCACCGTCCATCAGCGCTTCAATTTGTGCACTGTAGGCCTCCACGAGTTCATCAAAACTGACGGCGCGGAAACCCGGGTCATTGACGTCGGGAGAAATAGATGCGGTGCGGTTCGTTGGCCCGATAGACCCTGCCACAAAGCGCGGGCGATCTGTGAATTCGGCGGCAACTTCTTTGGCAATTTTTGCGCCTTGAAAATTAATTTGATACACCGCTGCTTCGAGTTGGTAGTCGGCTTGTGCAATGGTGGTGCCCGAAAAAGTATTGGTTTCAATGATATCGGCGCCAGCTGCTAAATAGGCGCGGTGGATGTCTTTGATGATGTCAGGCCTGGTGATCGACAGCAAGTCGTTGTTGCCTTTCAAAGACATTGGGTGCTGCTCAAAAGCGCCTTCTCGGAAGTCAAATTCTTCGAGCTGATGGCGCTGGATCATGGTGCCCATGGCGCCGTCTAAGACGAGAATGCGTTGCTGAATGGCTTGTTGTAATGCGCTATTGGTCATAATTTGCTTGGCGAAAGGTAGAAACAGCGCGTTTCAACTTATCTTTTCCCAATGAGGGATCGGATTTGGCACCTTTACAAGAATGTGAGGTTGCCAAGGTTTCATAGGGCCTGTCCCTCCACCTTTCTAAATAAGTTTATTTAAATGAACTGCTGCAAAGTTACGCAGGTTTTGCAAACTACAAGGGCAGGCGGTAGCGATTTGCACCGATATTTTGCAAGGCGCCATTCAATTCGAGCTCAAAGAGTGTGCTGCTGATCTGTGAAACGGCATTTTTGGTACTTAGGGCGAGTTCGTCTATGCTCCAGTTGTTTTTGTTTTTGAAGTGGTCGAGGATCTCTTTTTGCAGCCCTGAGTATATTGGCAGTTGGCGCAGGGTTGTTTCTTGCTGCGCGTCTGTCCAGTTCATGGTTTGCAATAAGTCTTGGGCAGAGGTGAGTAAATGCGCTTGTTGGTTTTTAATCAGGGCGTGGCAACCTTCAGATTGCGCTTGGTGAATGGGCCCGGGAAAGGCAAAGACTTCTCGGTTGTAATCGTTGCCTAGTTCGGCTGTGATCAAGGAACCACCATTTTTATTGCTCTCGATCACCACAACCGCATCGGCTAAACCGGCAATGATCCGATTGCGCATCGGGAAATGCATGCGGTCTGGCTTGGTACCGATTAAAAATTCAGAAAGTAGACCGCCATGCTTTAGCATCTGTTGCGCTAGATTGCGGTTGCTGGCGGGGTAAATGCGGTCGATGCCATGCCCCAATACGCCAATAGTTTGTAATTGTTGTTGCAGGCATTGTTCGTGTACATTGGCATCGACACCTAAGGCCAAACCACTTATGACAACAATATCTTTGGGCAAACCTGCGAGCAATTCTTCGACAAGTTGTTGGCCGTAGGCTGTTTGCTGGCGCGTGCCCACCACTGCAATGCACCTGGGTTGGTGCCAACTTGGCGCTGAGCCGCGATAAAATAACCCGAGTGGCGCATCGCTGCAATGCCGCAGGCGTTCGGGGTAGGTGGGGTCGGTGATGAAATGATAGCTGAGGTTTTCATTGGCTAAATAAGGCAGCTGGCCTTGCGCCCGCCAAAGTGCATTTGTTCTATCGGTTTTTTCGAGTTGCGCAATAGGGATGCTGGTGAGTTGTTGCAGCGCATTGTAATTGAGCTCAAAAAAATCGCGCGGATGCTTGAGCAGTTTGAGAATGCGCCGCGCACGAATAGGGCCAATGCCGTATAGTTGTGTGAACGCAATTTGATAGAGTTGGTCTGAGTGTTCCATTTTTTAGTAGCTTCGGGTAAAGTTAGACCGAACAAACCGCAATGCATTCAGTAAAATTCACGACACTATACCTGATTTTTTTCCCTATTTACCTCTTCGCGCAAGACCTCAATAAGGATAGCCTTCGCCTCAAAACGCAGGACGAAAAAACCGTTTACGTGCGTGCAGCGCGCTTTGAAAAGAATATCGAAGAGGTGTCTATCTCCATGGAAGTACTGCGCCCCGCACTCATTGCCAACAAAGGCTTAGCCAATCTCGAACAAGCCGTAAACCAAAGCCCGGGCGTTTTTACAATGGATGGCCAGGTCTCGATTCGTGGCGGCGGAGGTTATGCGTATGGTGCCGGAAGCCGGGTGCTGCTCGTTTGGAACGGCGTGCCGATGCTCTCGCCTGATATTGGAGATGTCAAATGGAATGCAGTGCCGATGGAGCACGCCGAGCAAATCGAAATCATCAAAGGGGCTTCTTCTGTGCTTTATGGCAGTGGGGCACTCAATGGCATCATCGCGATGAATGAAAAAGACGCGCCACTCGAGGGCACGGTTTCGTTGAAGGTTCAAAATGGTATTTATGGCAACCCGCCAAGGGCGAGCATGAAATGGTGGGATACCCCACCGACCTTTCAGTTGGTAGATGTCTATGCCGCCAAACGCAAAGAAAATCACGCTTTTACACTTGGCGTCAATGTGTTTAGAGATAAAGGTTACCGCGAGGGCGATCACGAACAGCGCGCGCGCATCCATGGCACTTATGCTTATTTCTTTAAAAATATCCCGCAACTCAAGGCGGGGCTTTCTTTTCATGTCCAGGCGCAAGAAGAAGGTGTGTTTATCTTGTGGCGCAATGATTCAATGTGCTTACAGGCCTTGGAAAATACGCTCAGCGAACAGCGCGCACTGCGCTTGAGCCTCGACCCCTATTTGTTATACATTTCCAAAAATAAGGTCAAGCATGCGCTCAGAACGCGCTATTATGTCACCACAACAGGGTCGTCTACAGCGCTCGTAGATGCGTCTTTGGGGCAGATGTACTATACTGATTATCAAGCGAGCAAAAAGTTCAAGTACCTCGACCTCTCTTTTGGCGCGACGTCAAATGTGAGTCAGGTAACGAGTTATATTTTTGGAAATCATTTGAGCAAGAATTTTTCGTTGTATCACCAAGCAGAATGGTCGAAGGGGAAGCTCGATTTACAAGCGGGTTTGCGACTCGAATATTGTCAACTCAACAACGAAACACCCGAAACCAATTTCAATTGGGTCGGCCAAACACTGCCTGTTTATCCTATTTTACGCTTCGGCGGACACTACGCGCTGCGCAAAAGCACTCACTTGCGTGCTTCTTTTGGTCAAGGTATTCGATTCCCGGCTGTGGCAGAGCGCTATATTTCTACGAGCGTGGGCGGTTTGCGCATCTTTCAAAATCCAGACCTTCTTGCCGAGCGCGGCTGGGCTGCTGAGTTGGGGCTCAAGCAAGTTGTAGTTATTGGCGCTTGGAAGGCGCTGCTCGATGTTGCTGGGTTTATCAATGCCTACGACAACATGACAGAATTTGCTTTTGGTGTTTTCAAGCCCGATACCATGGCGTTTTTGCAAACTACCAATCCTGGGGCAATCAATTACCTTTATAATTGGGTCGGATTTCAAGCGCAAAACGCCGAGCGCGCGCGCATTACGGGCATTGAATTTTCGATGAATAGCACGGGTAAAATAGGCGAAGTAGAGGTCCTGACTTTATTGGGCTACACCTATATGAACCCCCTGAGTTTGAATACAGACACCACGTATCTCGCGACTTTTTCAGATACAACGGGTTCTATGCTCAAATACCGTTTCAAGCATCTGGCAAAGGCAGACATCGAACTCAATTATAAAAAGTTTGGCATCGGCATATCGGGGCGTTACAATTCTTTTATGCGCAACATCGATTTGGCTTTTGAAGAAGGGATCATCGATACAGAGATTTTGGTGGGCATGGCGCAGTATCGAGCTGTATTTAATAAAGGCGTTCCGGTATTTGATTTGCGTTTCAATTACGCTTTTTCGGAGCAATTCAAGTGTAATCTCATTTTGAATAATTTCACGAATGCAGAATACGTAACCAGGCCAGGTGCGGTTCAGGCCCCGAGAAATTTTGTGGTTCAATTACAGTATGTTCTGTAAATATACGGACACGAAAGTCGCTTAAATCTCTTAAATTCGCACAGAACCTATTGAAACTACAACATGCGTTTACTCATCCTATTTTTGCTCTTTGGAAGCGCTACTAGTTGGGCGCAATTGCTCCAAATTGAAGTGACCGATGCCCAAACAAATGCCCGC
>JBFYPV010000178.1:0-4303 GCA_041303085.1 Crocinitomicaceae bacterium | reverse complement strand
AAGTATATTGGGTAATCATAAGCCCAGAATTGAGCCCCGGATTTTTGACCAAAAACGCAGGCAAACCGCGCGTTCCGGAAATAAGCTTGTAGGTTCTGCGCTCAGAGATGCTACCCATTTCAGCCATTGCAATAGCTAAGAAGTCGAGGATGAGCGCAAGGGGTTGGCCATGGAAGTTTCCGGCAGACACCACTTGGTCATCGTCTGGAAATACAGTAGGGTTATCGGTTACGGCATTGATTTCTCTGGTGACAATTTGCGCGGCGTGGTCAATGGTGTCTAAAGTAGCGCCGTGTACTTGTGGTATGCAGCGGAACGAATACGGGTCCTGGACATGCGCTTTGGCTTGTTCCATGATTTGGCTGCCTTCCAATTGGTTTCTGAACCAAGAAGCTACACGAATTTGCCCTACTTGGTTTCTGATTTCATTGACATTGGCTGCAAACGGTTCTTTGCGGGCGTCGTAGGCTTCAATGGAGAGCGCAGCAACCTGATTGAAACCTTCAAACAAGCGGTAAGATTGCGCTACGGCATAAGATGCATAAGCAGACATAAACTGCGTACCATTGAGCAAAGCCAAGCCTTCTTTGGACTGAAGGACAATCGGTTTTAAGTTGAATCTTTTGTTTAATTCAGCTGTGCTTATCTTCTCATTTTCAACATAAACCTCTCCTTCTCCAATTAAGGGAAGTGAAAGATGTGCAAGCGGTGCGAGGTCGCCTGAAGCGCCCAAACTACCTTGTTGATAAACCACTGGATAGATGCGCTCATTGAAGAAAAACAAGAGGCGTTCCACTGTGGCTAATTGCACACCAGAGGCGCCTTTAGAAAGACCGAGCACCTTGAGTAAAAGCATGCGGCGCACCACTTCTTGCGGCACCTCCTCACCCATTCCACAAGCATGAGAACACACCAAGTTGCGCTGCAGTGCTTCGAGGTCTGCATGGCTAATGGCGGTGTCGCAAAGGGAGCCAAATCCGGTATTGATGCCGTAAATGAGTTGAGCACTCTGTGCTACTTTTTGATCGAGGTAGGATCTGCATGCTTGAATGCGCTCCTTTAACTCTTGCCCTAAAACAAGGGGTTCTTTGGTGGTCAATAAATGCTCAAATTCTTCTAAGCTGAGGTAAGCAGTAGTCAGTTCTAAAGACATAATCAAGGAAATTAGTTGCGCACAAACTGCGCGAAATCTTTGGCAAAATAAGTCAGGATCCCATCGGCTCCCGCACGGCGCATGCTCAAAAGCATCTCGCTCACCGCGCGCTCGTAGTCTAGCCAACCGTTTTTGGCAGCAGCGTAAACCATAGCGCACTCACCGCTTACGTTGTAAGCCGTGATGGGCAAAGGAAAATTCTCTTTGAGTAAGGCAATGACATCTAGGTAACAGAGCGCAGGCTTCACCATCAGCATATCGGCGCCCTCTTCAAAATCAAGCTGTGCTTCGAGCAAGGCTTCTCGCTTGTTGGCCGGATTCATTTGATACGTTTTTTTATCGCCTGATTTGGGTGCAGAATTGAGAGCATCGCGGAAGGGGCCATAAAAAGCGCTGGCGTATTTAGCAGTGTAAGACATAATAGAAACGTCCGTGTAGCCTTTTTCGTCTAGGGCATTGCGCAAATAACCCACACGGCCATCCATCATGTCCGAAGGGCCAATGATATCGGCTCCGGCCTGTGCTTGCGCAAGGGTCATGTTGGCTAAAATGGGCAAGGTTTCGTCGTTGAGAATGCGGCCATCTTGAACCAAACCGTCATGGCCATCAGAAGAATACGGATCCATGGCCACATCTGTCATGACCACCAACTCTGGAAATTCTTTTTTGATTGCCGCAATTGCGTGTAGATAAAAGTTGTCGTCAGACCAGCTATAAGAAGCCATTTGGTCTTTGTGCAGCTCATCTACCGCCGGAAAGATGTCTATTGTAGAAATGCCAAGTTTGAGGCAAGCCTCTAATTCTGGCAACAAGCGATCTAAAGACCAACGGAAATTATTGGGCAAAGAAGCGACCTCATCTTTGATGCCTTTCCCGTCTTTGAGAAAGATGGGGTAAATGAGGTGCTGTACGCCTAATTGCGTTTCTTCCACCATGTGGCGGATTGCGCTGTTTTTGCGGTTGCGTCTGGGGCGAATGGTATTCATATGCTTACATGAGCATGCCGCCACAAACATGTAGCGTTTGTCCGGTGATGTAGGCAGAAAGATCAGAAGCCAAGAAAACTGTAGCGTTGGCAACGTCTACTGGCTGGCCACCGCGCTTGAGCGGAATGCTGTTGCGCCAAGAAGCCACAACGTCTTGATCGAGTACTTCGGTCATTTCAGTTTCAATGAAGCCAGGCGCAATGGCATTGCAACGGATATTGCGCGAGCCAAGCTCAGCAGCAATGGATTTGGTGAATCCGATAAGGCCTGCTTTAGAAGCTGCGTAATTGGACTGCCCTGCGTTTCCTTTGACACCAACAACAGAACTCATGTTGATGATAGAGCCAGAACGCGCCTTGAGCATCGGCTTTTGAACGGCTTTGGTGAGGTTGAAGGCAGATTTGAGGTTGGTATTGATGACTTCGTCCCATTGTTGTTCGGTCATGCGCATCAAGAGGGTGTCACGGGTAATTCCCGCGTTGTTGACAAGCACATCTACGGTGCCAAAAGCAGCAACTACGTCGTCTACGAGTTGTTGAGCTTGGTCAAAATTAGAAGCATCAGAGCGGAAACCTTTGGCAATACCGCCATTTGCAGTAAGTTCGGCCTCGAGTGCACGGGCTTTCTCTTCAGATGATAAGTAAGTAAATGCAACGGTTGCGCCTTGTTGTACGCAAGTTTCTGCGATTGCTTTACCGATGCCGCGTGAGGCGCCAGTAATTAATACGACTTTGTTGTCTAGTAATCCCATGTTATTTTGTGTTGTTATTTAGGTTCAAAGATAGAAAAGACTTATTAGAAATGATGCGCAAATCTTCGCGATGAATGCCCTTTCTTTTAAAAGTAGTATCGCAGAGCGAACTGGCATAATGCGGCGTTACTTCCACACAGCCTGACTTCACAATCGGAAAAACTTCCTCAATTTTTGGGGCGCTGCAATAAGGTGTTTGGCGCTTGCGCAAGCCCGCTTGAATTGTTTGCAAAAGGCCAGGTGAACCTTCTAGAAACAACCTTGAAATTTGATTTCCTTCTCGCGTAAAGAGGTAATTGACGACGGTTTTGCGCGTGCCTTCAGACATCGGGCAATCGAGCCACACTTCTTGGTTCAGGCTCAAGACTTTATCAGTTGCCCAAAGTACTTTGTAGTGGATACGGACATTGCGCTGCCCCACACAAAAAGCACCCAAAGTATCTTTTTTGAGCAAGTGCTGCATTAATTTGGTGAAAGGATGACCTCCAAAATGAGGGTATTTGATTTGAATGCTGTCGAGCTGCAGGTGTTGTAGGTAATGCTTGATAGGTTCTGCGTTAGCGGATTGCTCGAGTAGGTCAAATTGATCCATTCGGGCACGGTTTTCACGGCCACAAGCAAACAGCATTATACTCAATAGTAAAAAAGAACCGACTTTTGAAATCATATCACGAGGTTGCCATAAAGATCGTAGTGATCTGCGCTGGTAATCAATACACGCGAAAAATCGCCCAATCGAACATATCCAGCAGCTTTTTTGACCAATACTTCGTTGTCTACCTCCGGGGAGTCAAACTCAGAGCGCCCAATGAAATAATCGCCTTCTGCGCGGTCAAACAAGACTTTGAGCTCCTTGCCTACTTTGAGCTGATTGAGCTCATAAGAGATGCCGCTCTGCAATTCCATAATGGCATCTGCGCGTTCTTTTTTGATTGCGGCCTCTACGTCGTCGGTAAACTGATAAGCGTGGGTGTTTTCTTCGTGCGAATACGTAAAGATGCCCAAGCGGTCAAAACGCGTGCGCTCCACGAAGTCGTACATTTCTTGAAAATCAGCTTCGGTTTCTGAAGGATAACCAGCTATGAGTGTGGTGCGCAAAGCCAAACCAGGCACTTTGGCGCGGATGGCAGCCACGAGTTCTTCGGTTTTTTCGCGGGTGATTCCGCGGCGCATGGCTTGCAATATGCGCGTAGAGCCGTGCTGCAAAGGCATGTCGAGGTATTTACAGATGTTGTCGCGCTCGGCCATGACATCGAGTACATCCATCGGGAAACCAGACGGGAACGCATAATGCAAGCGGATCCAGTCCAGACCTTCGATATCGGAAAGGCGCTTGAGTAAATCAGAAAGCGCGCGTTTTTTGTATAAATCAAGCCCATAATAAGTGAGGTCTTGGGCAATGAGCATGATTTC
>JBFYPV010000177.1:0-13393 GCA_041303085.1 Crocinitomicaceae bacterium | reverse complement strand
TGCAAAGATATGAAATAATTCAATAATCAAAAGAAAAAATGAAGTTTTTTGTGTGTCTTTACAAAAAAGGAAGAAAAAAAAGGCTTGCAACTATTCCAAAATCTTTTCGTATACTTGGGCTTATGCGCAAAAGCTCAATTGTTTACATATTGTTCTTCGTTGGCCTCAGTGCTTTATTGCTGGGCTGTAATTTTCGTTCTCAACAAGACGAAATGCGCAAAGACTGGGCGCAAATACAGCGCGCTGGCAAACTTACTTTACTTACCGAAAACTCAACGCTTTCCTTTTTTGAATTCAAGGGCAAGCGCATGGGTTTTGAATACGAAATCCTCGATACCTTTTGCAAGGCCAATCACCTGAAGTTAGAGGTGAAGGTCGTTGATCAATTAGGTGATTTCGTGCGCATGCTCCGCAAAGGAGAGGGCGATATAGTGGCGGCAAACTTACCGATTGCCTTGCGCCAGCAAAAATATTTCAACTATTCTATTCCTTATTACCAGACCTATCAGGTTTTGGTGCAGCGCAAATCAGACTCCATTATTTCGGAGCCAGCGTATCTTGCAGGTAAAACGGTCTACGTCCGTAAAAATTCGGCCTACGAAAAACGCTTGTTGGCTTTGCAAGAAGAAATTGGGGCGGTTATTGACATCCGTTACCAAAAAACAGCGCCGCTTGCCGAAGATTTAATTGAGGAAGTAGCCAATGGTCGGATCCATTATACCTTGGCACATGAAAACCAAGCACGCATCGTTAAAGAAATGCATCCCAATCTAGATATTGCCACCCGCATGTCTTTTGAACAGCGCATCGCTTTTGCCCTCAGGCCAAAAAGTAAGATCCTCAAAGAAAAACTCGATGCGTTTTTACAAACTTATATAGCCTCCGAAGCTTATACGCAGCTCAAAAAGCGCTATTTTGATTACATTGCCTCTACACCTACAGAATTTTACCTGACCCCAAAAGGTGCGCTTTCTCCTTTTGATGCACTTTTCAAAAAGGCGGCACAGACCTACAATTGGGATTGGAAAGTACTGGCAGCTGTGGCTTTTAAAGAATCTCGCTTCAATCCGAATGCCCGCGGTTTTGGTGGTGCTTACGGCCTCATGCAATTCATGCCCAACACCGGGCCTCAGTTTGGTGTTTTTCCGGAATCGAGCCCAGAAGTACAAATTAAAGGCGGCATGCGTTATTTGCAGGCTATGAGCAAGCGCTGGGCGAGTATTTCAGACGAGCAAACGCGTTTGCAATTTACTTTGGCTTCTTACAACGCCGGCATGAGTCATATCGAAGACGCACAGCGCTTGGCGCGCGCGGCAGGTCTGAATCCAAATGTTTGGGATGGCAACGTGGCTTTGATGGTCAATAAGCTAGATGAGCCGCAGTTTTACCGCTCGGAATTGGTGCGCTGTGGTGCCTACAGAGGGCAGGCTACTTCTTATGTAGCGAAAGTCTTAGCAATTTACGCGCGCTGGAAATAAATGTCAGAAAAGCGAATCATTGTTGTTCAGGGCCCAACTGCATCGGGCAAAACGGCTTTGGCTATCGCCTTAGCGCAGCACTTTCAGACCGAAATCATTTCCTTTGATTCTCGCCAGTTTTACAACGAGCTCGCTATTGGGGTGGCCAGGCCTAGTGAGGTGGAATTGGCAGCGGTAAAGCAGCACCTGATTGCTTCTCATTCTATTTTAGAGCCACTCAATGCCACTTCTTTTGTGGCGCAAGCCCGGCCAATTTTAGACCAACTGCTCGCAGCAAAAGGCGCTGCTGTTTTGGTTGGTGGTTCGGCTTTATTTGCCGATGCCCTCATTTTGGGTCTAGATCCTTTGCCGCACGATCCAATAGTTCAAGCCAAATGGCAGCATATTTTTGAGCAAAATGGCCTCGAAGCTTTGCAGTCCTCCCTTCAAAATAAAGATCCTGAATTTTATAAGCAAGTAGACACCATGAACCCAACAAGGCTCATGAGGGCCTTAGAAATCCAGGAGCTCACGGGGCAATCCAATGTTGCGCTGCGCAAAGGACCTCGAAAAGACCCGCCACAAGTTGCGCGCATTTTTATCAATTGGCCGCGCGCCAGTTTATATGAGCGCATCAATGCACGTGTGGATATCATGATTTCCGAAGGGCTCGAGCAAGAGGCGCGGCAGTTTTTTCCGGATCGCGCGCATTTACAAGCGCTGCAAACAGTGGGCTATCGCGAGTTCTTTGCTCATTTTGAGGGGCAAATGAGTAGGGAAGAAGCCATCGAGAAAATCAAGCAGCACACGCGCAATTACGCCAAGCGACAACTTACTTGGCTGGCACGCTACGAACAAATCATTGCTTTGGAACCGGCAACGGATTCAGATTTACTGGCCGCTGCACTTGTTAAAATTGGTTAAAGAAATGTTAAAAAGAAAGCGCGAAGCTTAAATTCAAGCATTTTCGTACTTAAACAGCTGAACACATGAAACATCTATTGCTCGTATTTTCGTTCTTATTTCTCCAACAACTCAATGCGCAGAAAATCCGCTTGAAGGTTGAAGACCAAAAAGATACCACGGTTTACTTAATCAAATACTTTGGTTCAAAACTCTTCTATGCAGACACCGCCCAAATGAAAAACGGCGAAGTTATTTTTGATGGTGCCAAGCAAAAGCCAGGTATTGTTGGTTTGTTTTTGCCGGGTCAGCGCTATTTTGAATTCGTTTACAACAACGAAGAAATTCAGCTCGAAACCAAAGGCCCAGACTTCATGGCCAATATGGTCATCAAAAAATCAGAGGAGAACAAATTGTTCATCCCTTACGTGAAGTTCATCAGCAGTAAAAAGGGAGAAATTGCCAAGCTTTCTGAGCAGCGCACCAAACTCAAGCCCGAAGATGCACAGTATACCACGCTCGGCACGCAAATCGATGCGCTCAATAAAGAGGTGGAAGTGTATCAAGCCAATTTAGTTGCAGCCAATCCGGGTAAGCTCGTTTCTAAAATTGTCCAGATGTCGACAGAAGTTGTGGTGCCAGAGCCACCTAAAGATGCGAACGGCAAAATGCTCGACTCCAACTTCCGCTACAAATATTACTTCGCGCACTACTGGGATAACGTCGATTTCAAGACCGATGCGTTGGTCAACAACCCGATTTTTGCCAATAAACTCGAGTTTTATTTTGGCAAATCCATGATGATCCAACACTGGGACACCATCATTAAATACGCGTTCGCGTTTTGCGACGCCCTCGATCCCAAATCGCGCATGTACGAATACAGCGTGGGCTGGATTGCTTCTACTTACGGTAAAAGCGAAATCATGGGTATGGACAAAGTCTACTATTACATGCTCAAGCGTTATTTCTGTACCAAAGACGGCAGTGGCAAATCGCCAGCATTCTGGGTCGCCGAAGACAAATTCGAAGACCTCTGCGAAAATCTCGACAACAAAATGAACACCGTGATGGGCATCAAGCCACCCAACCTCATCATGCGCGATACCTCTGACACCAAATGGCTCGACTTCTACAGCCTCACCTCCGAATACACCATTCTCTATTTCTGGGATCCAGAATGTGGCCATTGCAAAAAAGTAACGCCAAAAATCCAAACGCTCTATGCTGAAAAATGGAAGGCGCGCAACATTGAAGTATTCGCTGTCGGCAAAGGAGTTGGCAAAGACTTTGAAGCCTGGAAAAAATACATCCGCGAGAGCAAGCTGACTTTCATCAATGTAGCGGTTACCAACAGTATTTATGAAATTGCAAAGGCAACGCCAGAAAAACTAGTGCCGCTCTATCCTGGAGAAAAAGGCAAGCCGACCACCTTGCAGAGTTTGAACTACCAACAGACTTACGATATCTATTCCACGCCAAAAGTTTTCGTTTTAGACAAGGACAAGAAAATCATTGCCAAAAACCTTTCTGTTTCGCAATTAGAAGACATGCTCGATCGCCTTCAAAACAAGACAGACGCACCCAAATTATTCCCGCCTGATCCAGAAGAGGACGAGCACATGCAACAAGACTAAATGACGCCAAACACACTCTTATCGACCCTTCAAAGTCAACAAAATTGGTTAATTACCACACACAAAGGTCCTGATGGCGACGCCGTTGGTAGTGTAGTTGCTTGGGCTGCCTACGCGCAGGCTTGCGGCAAAGACTACCTGATCGTGTTTCCCGATCAGCCCGCAGCTTATCTGTGTCCTTTTTTAGAAGGTTATCAGTGGGAGGTTTTTCAGGCCGATAAACATTACACATTCGATTTGCTTTTTGCCCTCGACTACAATGCACCGAGTCGGGTGGGGCAAGAGATGTCTGGTTTTGTGGCAAATTACCCGGCTACTAAAGTCATGCTCGACCACCACCCTGGGCCTGAAGCATTCTGTGAACTCACGATTTCTCATCCGAAAGCTTGTTCAACCACAGAAGTCATTTACAAGACGATAGAAGAACTCGGGCAACTTTCGCTCATCAATTTAGCGATGGCCAAGGGCTTGTATCTAGGCCTCCTAACCGACACCGGTTCTTTTCGCTTCCCTTCTGTATCTGCCTATACGCACCAAATGACCGCACATTTATTGTCTTTGGGTTTGGCACACCATGAAATCCATGAGGCAGTTTACGATGTGAATAGTGTAACGCGTTTGCAATTGCGCGGTTATGCCATAGCCGAAAAGCTGCAATTGCATCCGGCTCAGCGCGTAGGCATCATGAGTCTTAGTAGAGAAGAGCTCAAGCGCTTTGCTTATCAAAAAGGAGATACCGAAGGATTGGTCAATGTTATTTTGTCGATAGAAGGTTATGATGCAGGTGTCTTTATGATGGAAACCGAAGAAGGCGTGAAGTTTTCTTTTCGTTCCAAAGGACAGCGTTTTGTCAATGCATTTGCACAGGCACATTTCAATGGCGGCGGACACCAATACGCGGCAGGGGGCTTTTACGAAGGCACCTTGAGCGCGGCGCTGGCCAAACTTGAATCGTTAATTGATCAGTTGTAATTGCATGTCAAAACAGTTTCTGCTTGTACTTGGGTTAATGGGTCTGCTTGTTTTTTCGGCTTGTCGCAGGGAGAAGGCAAAAGATCAGACACGCCAAAAATGGTCTACGGGGCACTCCGTAGATTTCAATCAGGAACTCAGCGTGCGCGAAAACCTCAAAATCAATACTTATTTAGCGCACTACACCCACCTCAAAATGCAGCAAACGCCTTCTGGCTTGCGCTACATGATTTATGAGAAGGGGAATGCTGCTCAGGCCTTGGCCCACGATGGCCAGCAAGCTTTGGTACGCTTGAAAGTAGGTTTGTTGGATGGAACAGTTTGTTACCAAACCAAAGCGGATCAAATTGAACGCATTACCATTGCCCATTCCGAAAAAGAATCGGGTATACACGAAGCCTTGCAGTTCATGCGCAAGGGCGACAAAGCCAAACTCATTTTACCGAGTTACCTGGGGCATGGCTTGCTCGGAGACCGCAGCAAGATTCCACCACAAAGTATTTTATATATCGATATCCAACTAATTGAGCTCCAATGAGAAGTCTGCTGTTTCTTTCTTTGCTTTTGACCTTTGCGGCCTGTAACGACACCCCAAAACCGAAGGCTACAACCAAAAATATTACCAAGGCCAACACCCAAGACCTCACCGACTTAGATACCAGTGCGGCTGGCTCCAAGAAAAACCTGATCAATTTCGAAAAAGGCAAGGTGAGCATGCGCAAGCAACTGCCGAGTGGCATTGTACTCAAATGGATTGAGCGCGGCGCTGGCCCAGGGTTCAAAACCGGTGAAATGGCGCTCATCGACTACCGGTTAGGGACGCCAGACGGCCGCATCATTGACGGCAACAACAGAATTGACCTGCCTTTTATTCCGTTTGTTGTAGGCTACAGCATGCAAACACAAGGCTGGGATTTAGCTTTTGCACACTTGCGCGTTGGCGATTTTGTCAAGGTGGAGATTCCTGCAGCATTGGCTTATGGTAGCAAGGGCATTAAAGACGTGTTGGCGCCCAATACGCCCAACTGGCTTTATGTGAAGGTCATTTCGAAAATCAAGCCGAGTATTGATACAGATGGCATCCGTGCCTGGAAACTCGCCGATGGTCAAGCCTTTAACCTTGAGGAAGGTAGCGCCAAGGAAGTTGCTTATGAATTTGTGGCCTCAACACCCAATAAAGCAAATGCAATTGTAGCGCGTAAATTTCCTCAGCGCTTTGTTGTTGGGCAAAAAACAACGGTCCCAGGGCTGCGTAAAATCCTCAAAAATGCTTTGCAAGGCGAGCGCTATTACCTTGTCTTACAGCCTGAACAGGCCTACGGAAGCAAAGGTTATGGGCAGGTGATTGCGCCCAACGAGCCCGTATTCTTTTTACTTGACATCGTAGGCGTCCGGTCCATATCATAGGAAATGCCTAAATTTGTACTGAAATTTTTGTTTTGCGTCCGATAACTCTTCTATATATTTTTTGTTTGTTCTTTGGTTTTTCGGCCACTGCGCAGCGTGCACTCGATACCATTGAAACCGAACTCGGCAAGGTCGTATTGTACAGCAACAAAACTTGGTCTTTCTTGCAGGTCAGTACTTTTGACGGCATCATGAACCCCCGCATCAATACCTTAATGCAAGCACAAGACCCGAGTTTTCGCCATCCCTGGAGCAACGACGTCTGCTTTACGAGCCGCAACGATATGTCTAAGCTCAAAGACACCCTTTGGCTTTGTGTCAACGACGAATACGACCAAAATTTCCATATGCCTGCGCCCGGCATTGTTACTTCTCGCTATGGTCCTCGTAATGGAAGAAACCACAATGGCATAGACATCGATTTGGAAACAGGAGACACCGTATACGCAACTTGGTCTGGAAAAGTCCGCTACGCCAAATACAACGATGGCGGTTTCGGAAATTTAGTGATCATCCGCCATCCAAACGGCCTCGAAACACTTTATGCGCACTTAAGCAAATTCTTGGTATACCCTGATCAAGATATCGTTGCGGGTGAGCCTATCGGCCTCGGGGGCAATACCGGACACTCTTATGGTTCACACCTGCATTTTGAGATCCGTTTTTACGACGCGCCCATGAACCCAGAAGAAATCATCAATTTCACAGAAAAAGGACTCAAAAATGAAAATTTGTTTGTGCACAAAGGCTTATTTAGGCCAGGTGCCAAACCTTCTGATTATTACGAAGATCATCCTAACGAAGTTGTTCAGACGCCTGTAGTGGTGCGCACACCTCAAGTGCGTTATTACAAGGTGCGCCCAGGTGATACCCTCACTGAAATTGCCGCGCGCAACAACACAACCGTCACTAAAATTTGCCAGCTAAACGGCATCAAACCAACTACTGTTCTCCAATTAGGACGCAGTTTAAGAGTAAAATAACATGAAAAACATTCTTCTTTTTAGCTTCTTTGTTGTTTTGCTGACGGCTTGTTCAGACTACGCCAAACTTGTAAAGGGCTCTGACTACAGTCAAAAATTTGTAACGGCCAACGCGCTCTACGACCAAAAAGAATTCGACAAAGCAATTGTTTTGTACGAGCAAATTTACCAGCACGCACCCAAGTCGGGTGAGGGGGAGCTCTCTTACTACCGCATGGCCCAATCCTATTACGAAATCGAAGATTTCTACATGGCCCAATACTATTATAGCTCTTACATGCAGCGCTTTCCTTACAGCGATAAATCCGAAGAAATTTTATTCATGATTGCCATGTGCTCGGTCAAAAACTCACCCGAACACACCCTAGACCAAACCGAAACAGAACTCGCCATCAGTAACGTGCAGCAATTCGTAGACCGCTATCCCGGTTCTTACCTCGTAGATTCCTGCAACCTGATCATCGACCAACTCCGTTTTAAATTGGAGCGCAAAGAATTCGAAACCGTTCAGCTTTACGACCGCACCGAGAACTTCAAAGCTGCAGTTGCCGCAGGTGAACTCTTTATGGAGCACTACAGCCGCTCGGCATTTATGGAAGAAGCACACTACATGGTGGTCAAAAATTCTTATTTCATGACCATCAATAGCATCGAAAGCAAAAAAAGTGAGCGAAGCGCCCAAACAACGGAAAGATTCCGTAACTTTGCCATTCGCTATGCAGGCTCCAAATACCTCAAGGAATTAGAAGGCTACGTGGCGTTACTAGAAAAAAAACAATAAACACACATCAAATGAGTTTCAAAAATATCGCTGCAGAACGTACTACTGTTACCCGTGACACCATCCTCGTGGAAGAAAAAACTGGCAACATCTACGAATCTTTGGTGGCTATTTCCAAAAGAGCCAACCAAATTTCTTCAGAACTCAAAGAAGAGTTGACTCAAAAGTTGCAAGAATTCGCAACCCACACAGACAACCTTGAAGAGGTTTTTGAAAACCGCGAGCAAATAGAAATTTCTAAGCATTACGAAAAAATGCCTAAGCCTACAGCTATTGCTATGCAAGAGTTGCTAGAAGAAAAAATCTATTTACGCAAACCAGAGTCTTTGCAATAAACATGCAAGGCAAGCGGATCCTTCTTGGTATTACAGGAGGTATAGCCGCCTACAAAATTCCTATTCTCGTTCGCTTACTCAAAAAACACGGTGCAGAAGTTCGCTGTGTACTGAGTCCTAATGCCGCAGATTTTGTGAGCCCACTTGTGCTCGCAACACTATCTAACGAGGCAGTTCATATCGAATTCTGGAACAAACAAACCGGCGTCTGGACCAACCACGTCGAGCTCGGTTTGTGGGCCGATGTCATGCTCATTGCGCCTGCTACGGCCAATACGGTTTCTAAAATGGCGAGCGGCGCCTGCGACAACCTTTTGTTGGCGACCTATTTATCTTTGAAGTGCCCCTGCATTATTGCGCCCGCCATGGACCTCGATATGTACCAGCATCCGAGTTTCAAGCGCAACCTCGCCACCTTGCAAACCGACCACATCGAAGTCATTCCGGCAACTTTTGGCGCTTTAGCCAGTGGCTTAGAAGGGCAGGGCCGCATGGAAGAACCCGAGCAAATTTGTGCTTATGTACAGCGCTTTTTTGAAAACCAGGCCCAACCAAAGTCCAACACCACGCAAAGATGGCTCATTACCGCTGGCCCGACCCGCGAGGCCATAGACCCAGTGCGCTATATTTCCAATCACTCCACCGGCAAAATGGGTTTTGCGCTTGCCAAAGCCGCCCTGCAAGCAGGCCATGAAGTGCTATTGATCAGCGGCCCAACAGCACAACACCTCACACATCCAAACCTCACGTTGCTTCAGATCGAAAGTGCCCAAGATTTACTTTCTGCAGTCCAATCAAATTGGGCTTGGGCAACTTGTGGTGTCTTCAGTGCTGCCGTTGCCGATTACCGCGTGGAGGAAGTTGCTTCTGAAAAAATCAAAAAGCAAGCCGAGCACATGCAGTTGGCTTTGGTCAAGAACCCAGACGTCTTGGCTTGGGCAGCCGCGCACAAAACCACGCAAAAAGTCGTTGGATTTGCACTCGAAACCAATAATTCTGAAGAAAACGCGTTAAGCAAATTGCGTCGTAAAAATCTCGACTACATTGTGCTCAACGAACAGCAAAATGGCGTGAGTGGTTTTGGCAGCGATACCAATAAAATTGTTATATTCGATAAAGCAGAGCGACGTCTGGAATTACCGCTTCAAAGTAAGTCCGATACCGCTGCTGCGCTCATACAAATACTTGAAGCTCATCATGAATAAGTGCTTATTTATTTTGCTTGCATTTTTGGCCTTTACGGGCTTGCAGGCCCAAGAACTCAATTGTCAGGTCAATGTTGTTGTCGACAACAAAGTAGAGGTGAGCTCCACCGAGCAAGAAATCATCAATCAGATGAAGCAGAGCATCACTGAAATCATGAACAACACCGCCTGGACCAAAGATAAATTCAAGGTAGAGGAGCGCATCAATTGCAACCTGCAAATTCAAATCCGCGAAATACCCGCTACTGGTGCTTACCGCGGCGATATCCAAGTATCTTCAGTGCGCCCGGCCTTCAACAGCAATTACAATTCCACGGTTTTCAATTTCCAAGACGAAAACTTTCAGGCTTCATTTGCCAGAGGAGCTGTTTTGAATTACGTGCCCAACCAGTACCGTGACAACCTCACCTCCATTTTGGCATTTTATGCCTACTACATCATTGGCATGGACTACGACTCCTTTTCGCTCAAAGGCGGAACACCTTATTTTCAAGAAGCCCAGCAAATTGTGACGCTTGCCCAAACGGGCGGAGCCGCTGGTTGGAAATCATCGGAAAGCAGCAAAAGAAACCGTTTTTACCTCGTGGACAACATGCTGCAGCCTGTTTTTGAGCCGTTTAGAGTATGTTTGTATCAATACCACCGCTTGGGCATCGATCAGCTTTACGATAAAAAAGAGGAAGGCAAGAAGGCTATTATCGCTTCGCTCAACCTCCTGAGCCCAATTATGGCCACCCGCCCCAATACCGTCAATGTGGTGAGTTACCTCTTCGGAAAAACCACCGAGCTCAAAAACATTTATTCAGATTCCGAACTCAAAGAAAAGCAAGACCTCGTCAATTTGCTTAAAAAATTAGATCCAGCCAACGCAACGCGCTATTCAACTATCCTCGAATAATGCTCTGCAGCCTTCGTATTCAGCACTTTGCCCTCATCGAGGAGGTGCAGCTCGATTTCAAGCAAGGTTTTACGGTATTTACCGGCGAAACCGGCTCGGGTAAGTCCATCATTTTGGCAGCAACCCAACTCATTTTAGGAGAGCGCGCCGATTTACAAGTCATTGCGCCTGGCGCCAAAAAAGCCATCGTTGAAGCTGAATTTGAACTCACCCAAGATTACCTCTCGTTTTTTGAGGCCAATGACCTCGATTTCGAGCCCCACACCCTGATTAGGCGAGAAATTGCCAGCGAAGGCAAGTCGCGCGCGTTTATCAATGATATTCCGGTCTCGTTGCAAGTACTCAAGCAGCTTACCTCTAATTTATTGCAAATCCATTCTCAGTACAACACCCTGGAGCTGAAGTCCAAGCGCTTTCAGTTGGAACTCATGGATGTACTGCTGGGCTTGCAACAAGAACAGCAAGCCTTTGCCAGCGCTTTTGCCAAGCTGCAGCAACTGCAAAAAGAAGCGCAAGCCAAGCAACAAGCTTTTGCGCAAGATCAACTGCAGCAAGATTACAATACCTTTTTGCTCGAAGAACTCCAGGCGCTGCAACTACACGACCCTAAAATTCAGCAACTCGAACAAGAAATTGAGCGCTATGCCAGCGCAAGTCAGCTAGAAGAAGCCAGAGCAGGTCTTGCTAGCCTCACCGACGATAACAGTGCATATACAACACTATATGCCGTGAAGTCTGTGCTCGATAAAGTCAAGACGCTTGATCCGGACATGAAAAGCTATGCCGAACGCTTGCAGCAAATACTCATAGAGCTCAAGGAACTCGCCCGAGATGCCTCGGCTACATCCTTTGCCGATTTAGAACCCGCCGACTTACAAGCTTTGGAGGCGCTGCAAGATAAAATCAATGCTGCCTTGCTCAAGCACCGCGCGCGCGATGTCTCAGCATTATTGCAAATTCAAACCAACCTGTTGCAAAAGAGCAGAGGCCTCGAAGACCAAGCCGCTGAACTCGAGGTGCTGCAACAGCAGTGCAAAGCACTTGAAACAGATTTATGGGCTAAGGCCCAGCAACTGCACCAACAAAGACAAGATGGTGCTGGGCAGCTCGCCCAACAATTGGCTGCTATTTTGGAAGAACTCAAGTTGCCACATACCAAATTAGCCTTTGAACTCGAGCTGCTCGATGAGCTCAACGCCAGTGGTTGCAGCCAATTAGCCCTGCTTTTTTCGGCCAACTTAGGCCATAGCTTGGTGCCCGTAGAGCGTGCGGCAAGTGGCGGCGAGTTGTCAAGACTTATGCTGGCCCTGCAAAAAATGATTTCAGAAAAGAAAGCGCTGCCCACTATTATTTTTGATGAAATTGATACCGGCGTATCTGGCGATGTCGCGCTTAAAATTGGCAAGCTGCTCAACGAGATGTCTGCTAAAGGGCAGTGTATGGCCATTTCGCACTTGCCGCAAGTAGCTGCAAAAGCCGCCCATCACTGGATGGTTCAAAAAACTGTAGTAGGTGAGCGCATGCAAACGAGCGTCACCCACTTAGATCCTGCGGCGCGCGTCCATGAAATTGCCAGGTTGCTCAGTGGTGAAGTCATTACACCTGCAGCAGTGGCCAATGCAAAAGCTTTATTGAAAGGGGAATGAGTGCTGCGCCACTTTTTGACCATCACCAACCCAAGCTCCTGATCGGAAGCTGCTTTTCAGACGAAATCGGCAGCTTATTACAACAAAATGGCTTTGACTGTTTGGTCAATCCGGGCGGCACGCTTTTTCATCCTTTAGCGATTGCCCGCTTGCTCAACTGGGCCCTCGATGAACCCACGCCCTTGCGCAGTTTTCAGCGCCAAGACGTTTTTTTAAGTTGGGATTTATCGGGTACTTTTTATGCGCTGTCTGAAGCAGCATTGGCAACAAAAGTTGCTGATTTACACGCTTCTCTTCAATATTATTTAAAGAAAAGCTCCCATTTGGTTCTTACTTTTGGAACGGCTTGGGCATATTATCTGAATGCAGATCAGCAGGTGGTGGCCAATTGCCATAAGGCGCCGTCAAACTCCTTTGCTAAAGTACTCAGCGACTTGAGTCAGCTTCAAGACGAATGGACGCTTTTGGTTCAAAGACTGGCAAAATTCAATCCGGAGCTGGCGCTTGTTTTGACGGTAAGCCCCGTAAGGCATTCAAAGGACGGTTTGATCGAAAACAACCGCAGCAAGGCCCGCCTGCATTTATTGCTAGAAGCTTTGTGTGCGCATCCGAATTGCAGTTACTTTGCCGCCTACGAACTCGTTTTGGATGAATTGCGCGATTACACTTTTTTCAAAGCAGACGGCGTGCATCCGAATCAGAAAGCCATTGCTGCTGTTTGGCATTTGTTTGCGCAGCAAATTTTCGACCCCGCCACCAAAGCACTTGTTGAAGAATGGGAGGCCTTGCAAAAAAGCAAAGCCCATCGCATCTTGTATCCCGAAAGTAGGGAGGGTCAGCAGTTAAAAAGAAAACTTCTAGAGAAAGAAAGCTCGTTTTTCAATAAATATCCGCAGTTCAAGGGTTCCACTCCTGCATAAATTGCGCTAAAAAAGTTTCCATGTAGGTGTGTCTTTGCGCTGCAATTTGCTTTGCGGTGCTGGTTTCCATGCGGTCTTTTAAAAGCAACAACTTTTCATAAAAATGATTGATGGTGTGGCCTTTGTCCTGGGCATAAGCCTCTTTGCTTTGGTGTAAAGTGGGTGCAATACTGGGGTTGTAAAGTGCACGTTGTCTTGACCCACCATATGAAAACGCGCGTGCAATACCAACGGCGCCAATGGCATCTA
>JBFYPV010000176.1:0-4512 GCA_041303085.1 Crocinitomicaceae bacterium | reverse complement strand
CAAACCTATCACCTGACACTCGCCATTGCCGATGTTGGCGATGGCCAATGGGATTCCGGTATTTTTCTCGAAGCAAACAGCCTATCTACCTTAACACCTGTAGAGATCGATCACACTTTATCGCAGCAAGTGTTTGCCAATCCAGACTGGATGGCCGAAGGCTGTGTGAGCACCAATGTAACGCTAACGCGCCAGGCTAACCTCACTCAAAGCCTCACTATCCCTGTTCAGCTCAGCGGCACAGCCACAAATGGACAAGATTACAGCGGTGTTCCAAGCAGCATTACTTTTCAGCCTGGGCAAACCACCGTAAGTTTTACCATTCAATCCCTCGCCGATGCGCTGCTCGAGGGCCTAGAAACCCTCACACTCACTTTCCCGCTTACTGACCCTTGCGGTAACATCACGCCGCTCGTGCTCGACCTCTGGATCCAAGACAACCAGCCCATGCAAGTGGAGCTCAGCACCACCAATATCAGTTGCCCTGGCGATCCAATTGTGATCAACGCGCAAATTAGCGGTGGCTTGCAACCCTATACGTATCAATGGAGCACGGGTGAAACCAGCAGCAGCATTGCACTCACGCCCAGCACAACCCAAACAATTTGGCTGGCCGTCACCGACGCCTGTACGGGTGTTCCGGCTTATGACACCATCATTGTGAGTGTACCTGTCTTTAGCCCGCTTACCCTCAGTACCAGCGCAGATATTACAGAAATTTGCCCGTATATTCCGGCAACAATTGGTGTTCAAGCCAGCGGTGGATCGGGTCAATATACGTACCTCTGGACCACCAATAATGTGGTGAGCGGCACTTCCGATTCGCTGTTAGTGAATCCGGGGAGCTCCAGCACGTATGTCATTACACTTAGCGATAATTGCGGCAACAGTATCCAAGACTCCATCACATATACCATCTTGAGCCCTCCGCTTGTTTTACAAATGAACGGCCCCTTTGAAATTTGCCCTGGCGATACCGTAGATTTATTAGTGAGCGCTAGCGGAGGTTATGGCACTTACTACTATAATTGGTCTACCACGGAAACCACCCCACAAATCTCTGTTGCGCCTCAAGTTTCTACTTCCTATTTTGTGCAAGTAAGCGACGAGTGCCAGACCTTCAGTACCGCTGCTGTGGCCACTGTACAGGTGGTGAAGCCACTTGCCAATTTTTATATCCTTACCCAAGCGCCCATGCAAGGCTTACCCGTTCAACTCGAAAACGCTTCCATGAACGCGTGGTCTTATACGTGGTCTTTTGGCGATGGAAACGGTTCTTTTTTGGTGAATCCTACACATGCTTATGTGCAGCCAGGGCAATATGAAATCACACTCATTGCCACGGATCAGAAAGGTTGCATTGATAGCATTTCTAAATGGATTCAGATTGCACCAGAGCGCTACATCTATTTGCCCAATTCATTCACGCCCGATGGCGATGGGCTCAATGAGTATTTTTACGGCCGTTTTATTGGGCTCATGAGTGCACGTTTCTATATCTATAACCGTTGGGGTGAAGAAGTCTTCTTTTCTGATCAGCTCAATTTTGTTTGGGACGCCAGCTATGAGGGAGTTCCTGTACAAGACGGCACCTATACCTGGTATTTGATCTATGAAATCGAAAAAGGCATTTACGAGGACCTACACGGACACGTTAATGTGATCCGTTAATTAGTCGCAGGCCTGCAATTACTAAGACGCTTACTCGTTTGAAATGATTTCAAAGAGCTCGTTGAGGTTCGGAGAAATGATGATCTCGATGCGGCGGTTTTTTGATTTATCTGCAGGATCTACCGGATGAAACTCACTGCGACCCGCTGCCATCATTTGCGTAGGTGCCATATTGGAGTTGGCCAGCATCAATTCTACTACTGCTGTGGCGCGCAATACAGACAATTCCCAATTGTTTCTCGGTGAAACACTGCTATTGAGTTTGTCGGTATCGGTGTGGCCTTCTACTACAATTTCGAGGTCGCGTTCGGTTTCGAGTACACGCGCAAGTTGAACCAGCGCCTCTTTACCTTCGTCTTCTACTTTTGTTGAGCCAGAATTGAAGAGGAGTTTGGCTTCTAAACTCACGTAAATTTTGCCGTTCTTTTGCACAACAGTTAATCCTTGGTTTTCAAAGTTGCGGAGGGCATTGGCCACACGCGCTTTGAGCAGTTGGATTTTTGCATCTTTTTTACGAATGGCGTCTTCGAGTTCGTTGACGCGTTTTTCGCGCTCCTCGAGTAGGGCTTGTTTGGTTTTGAGTTCTTGCTCTAATTTCAGTAACGCATCTTCTTTGCGTTGGAGTTCTTTGGTTTTTTGTTCGAGTTCGGTCTGAAGGGTAGCAGTTTCTTTGGCGCTGAGGTTTTTGAGCTTGTCAAAAGATGTTTCTAAGGTTTGGTACTGTGCCTCGAGCGTCTCTGTTTCGCGCTGTAAAAGGCGCATTTGATTGCCTAAGTTGTTGGTGTCTCCGCGCAAGCGACTCACTTCTTTGGCTGCTAGATCGTATTTTGTTTGAAGATCTTTGGAGAGTACTTCGTAGTCGCTGCTGCTCTTTTTGTATTTAGCCAGTTCTTCACTACAAGACTTTTCGCGTTCGAGTAGTTCGTTGTATTTTTTGGAAGGTACACAGGCCGTGAACAACAAAGAGGCGATGAAGGAAAGGAAAAAGAAATTTTTCATGAGGCAGCTTTTTTTACAAAGTTGATTTTTTATCGGGTATTGAATTTGGTTTTTTTCTGTTTTTATAAACACTAAATATTGTATAAAGTAACACATTAGGGCAATTTGATGCGCAGCGAGGTCGAATTCCTTACCTTTGCATCATGAGTATTGTCAGGAAAAATCAAAAGAAGTTGCAAGAAGCAGTTGGCTTTCTACAAAAAAAAGATCCTTCTTCTATCACAGCAGCGTTAAACATTTTAAAGGATCACGGGCACCCGACGGTACTTTCAGAAGTATTCAATAGTTTGGAGGGCCTTGAGCGCGCTGAACAACAACTTGTTTTAGGCTTTTTAGCTGATATTCAGGACACCGATGCCGTTGAAGCCTTCATCACCTACCTCCAAGAAGAAGCTAACCCTGTTAACCGCAAGCTCGTTTTGTCTGCAATTTGGAATTCAAAACTGCCTTTTGACGAACATTTGCCATTTTTTGTCATGTTGGCCTCACAAGGCGATTTTCTCGAGGCTTTAGATTGCCTGACCATCATCGAAAATATGTCTGGCCCCTTCGATGAATCTCAACTCCTTGAATCTCAGCTTTTGCTCAAAGAATATGTCGAAGAGCGTGCGCCACAAACCGACCAAAAAGCACAAATCATGAGTGAAATTGCTTGGTTTGTGAAAGAACAAAACGATGGCATAGATGCCGACTTACTAATAGACAACGACTAAGCACATGAACCACGTATTGTTGCAATCAATGACCGGATTTGGCAAGGCCAACGGACATTTTCAGGATAAAAAAATCTCAGTTGAGGTGCGCTCGCTCAATTCAAAAGGCCTCGACCTCAACCTTAAAATTCCTTCGAGCTACCGCGACCTCGAGTCGCCTATTCGCAAACTCGTGACCGAAAACTTATTGCGTGGCAAAATGGATCTCGGTATTTACATCGAGAGTCAACAAAACCAAGTGGCTGGCCTCATAAATGAGCAAGTAGCTACGGCCTATTTTGAAAAACTCAAGGCCATGAACGCCAGTTGGGGTACGAACACCGAAGATTACCTCGCCCTGGTTTTGCGCATGCCCGACGTTCTCACCAGCCAGTTTGAAGAACTTTCTGAACCAGAATCTGCCTTCATCCTAGATTTAGTGCAACAAGCCTGTGCGCAGCTCCAGAAGTTCCGCAAGCAAGAAGGACTCAGCTTGGCTACAGACTTACTAGACAACCTCGCCCATATTCAGGCTGAACTCAAAGCTATTGTTCCTTTCGAACAAGAGCGCGTGGCTCAGGTCAAGGAACGCATTCAGAAAGGCTTGGCCTCCATAGATGAGAGCCGAATAGATGCCAATCGTTTGGAGCAGGAAATGATTTATTATGTCGAGAAGCTCGATATTTCTGAAGAAAAGCAGCGCTTGCAGCAGCACCTCAATTATTTTACAGAAACCCTCAGCCAAGAAGCATCTGGCAAAAAACTTGGGTTCATTGCCCAAGAAATGGGTCGCGAAATCAATACGTTGGGCAGCAAGTGCAATCATTCCGAAATCCAACGCAGGGTGGTGATCATGAAAGACCACCTCGAAAAAATCAAAGAACAGGTTCTCAACGCACTCTAAAATGCTTAGCAAACGCAGTATTGTCATTTCAGCCCCATCTGGCGCAGGTAAATCAACTATTGTTGGCGCATTGTTGCGCAAGTATCCGCAATTAGAATTCTCGATTTCTGCTTGTTCAAGAGCCCCACGCGGCCAAGAGCAAAATGGCGTCGACTACTACTTTTTAACCCCCGACACTTTCAAACAGCAAATTGAGCAAGGCGCCTTTTTTGAATGGGAAGAAGTGTATGCTGGCATGTATTACGG
>JBFYPV010000175.1:0-4790 GCA_041303085.1 Crocinitomicaceae bacterium | reverse complement strand
GCCATTAAATTTTCGGCGCTAGACTACATCTTAAAGCCCATAGACGCAGAGGAACTCCACACCGCCATGACCAACGCCTTGCAATTGGTCGAGCACAAAAAAGACGATACGCAGTTTCAAGCGCTGCAGCACAACATTCAGCCGCAGCACAAGCGCAAACTCGTGCTCAAGACACAAGAGAGTATTTTTGTGATTGAAATAGACGATATCGTGCACTGCGAGGCTGATAAAAACTATACGTTTTTCTATCTCAACGACGGCAAGAAAATTTTGGTGTCCAAAACCTTGAAAGACTACGATACCATGCTAGCTGGCTTCTCCTTTTTCAGGGTGCATCAGTCGCATTTGATCAACCTCAACTATGTGGAGCGCTACGACAAGCACGACGGCGGTTCGGTGATCTTAAAAGACGGCACCGCTATTCCGTTGTCTCCTGCCAAAAAAGAACAGTTCTTTAAGAGCCTAGACTTACTTTAAAGCGCTATCAAGGTCTGCGATGAGGTCGTCGGCGTCTTCAACACCCACACTCAAGCGGATCAATGAATCGACAACGCCACTCAGTTCGCGCACTTCCTTCGGAATAGACGCATGGGTCATGGTTGCTGGGTGCCCAATAAGCGACTCCACACCACCCAAAGACTCCGCAAGCGCAAAAATCTCTACTTTCTTGACCAAATCTAAAGCATCCTGCAACTGATTGCCTTTGAGTGTAAAGGAGATCATGCCACCAAAGCCACGCATTTGTTTTTTAGCGACGTCGTGGTTGGGGTGCGTTTCAAAACCTGGCCAGTATACTTTGTCTACCTTCGGATGCGTTTGTAGGTAGCGCGCGATTTTTTCGCCGTTTTCACAATGGCGTTGCATGCGCAAGTGCAGGGTTTTGATGCCGCGCAAGACCAAAAAAGAGTCCATTGGTGCGGTAACAGCGCCTGAAGAATTTTGGATGCGGTACATTTCTGTTGCGAGGTCGTCGTCATTGCAGACCAAAGCGCCCATCACGACATCTGAATGGCCGCCAAGATATTTGGTAACGGAGTGCATGACCATATCGGCGCCTAAATCGAGCGGATTTTGTAAATAAGGTGTGGCAAAAGTGTTGTCTACGCACAATAACGCGCCGGCTCTTTTGGAGATTTGCGCCATGGCCTCGATATCGATGATATTCATCATGGGGTTTGTCGGCGTCTCGACCCAAATGAGTTTGGTGTTTTCATTGACCAAAGCCTCAACTGCCGCTGGGTTTTGCATGTCTACAAAATGAAAAATCAGGCCGTATTTGGCAAAAATGGTATTGAAGATGCGGTAAGATCCGCCGTAGAGGTCGTTGGTAGAGATGATTTCGTCTCCGGGGTTGAGCATTTTGATCACGCAGTCTATTGCCGCCAAGCCCGAGCCAAAGCAAGCACCGTGCTTACCGTTTTCTATGGCTGCGATGTTCTTCTCGAGCGCATGACGCGTCGGGTTGAGTGTTCTGGAGTATTCGTAGCCTTTGTGGTTGCCAACACCATCTTGCACATAGGTAGAGGTTTGGTAAATAGGTGTCATGATGGCGCCTGTTGCTGGATCTGGGTGAACGCCAGCGTGAATGGCTTTGGTGGCAAATTTCATAGTCAAAAAGTATTTCGACAAAATTAATAGAATCCTTTAAGGCAGCCCCAATTCGAGCGCAGGATCCCAAAAAACTTTTTGAAAGTCTTGGATTTGATTTTGCACAACTTGAATCCCTTCGGCCTGCAAGCGCAGTTCCATGGTGTTGGGCCCGTCAAAATGGTGTTTGCCACTCAACAAGCCAACGCGATTGACCACCCGATGTGCGGGAACATCTGCTTGAATATGACTGGCGTTCATGGCCCAACCCACCATTCTGGCGCCTTGTTTGGAGCCCAAGTAATTGGCAATAGCGCCATAACTCGTGACGCGACCACTTGGAATGAGCCGCACGACGTCGTAGACATCTTGGAAGAAATCTTTGTTTTTGAGCACTTTCAAAGATAAAAAAAAGCCACCTGTTGGGGTGGCTTTTACTAAATATGTACAGCGCTAGCTTATTTTTTATCGCAACATGCTGGCTTCTCAGCAGCACATTTAGCATCTTGCTCACAAGAACCGCCATTCATTTGGCATTCTGTTCCTGCTTTGCATTCTTTTTTCGTTGTTTCGGCACCGTTGCCCAAGATAGGAGCAATCACCAAACCAATCAAGCAAGTCAATTTGATCAAGATGTTCATGGATGGGCCTGAAGTATCTTTGAATGGGTCACCAACGGTATCTCCAGTAACTGCTGCTTTGTGCGCATCAGAACCTTTGTAAGTCATTTCGCCGTTGATTTCAACTCCAGCTTCGAAAGATTTTTTGGCGTTGTCCCAAGCACCACCAGCGTTGTTTTGGAAAACTGCCCAAAGCACACCAGAAACAGTTACACCAGCCATATAACCACCGAGCATTTCGGCGATCAATTGGTTGTCAGAAGGGTAAACTAATTTGCCAAGCAATACAATTGCGATTGGGAAACCAATCGTAAGGATACCAGGGAGCATCATTTCGCGAAGGGCAGCTTTGGTAGAGATTTCTACACATTTACCGTATTCTGGTTTGCCAGTACCTTCCATGATTCCTGGAATTTCTTTGAACTGACGACGCACTTCATAAACCATATCCATTGCGGCTTTACCAACTGAGTTCATCGCAAGTGCAGAGAAAACAACCGGAACCATACCGCCGATGAACAACATGGCGAGTACAGGCGCTTTAAAGATGTTGATACCGTCGATTCCTGTGAAGGTCACGTAAGCAGCAAACAAAGCCAATGAGGTAAGTGCAGCAGATGCAATCGCAAAACCTTTTCCGGTTGCGGCAGTTGTGTTACCAACTGAGTCTAAGATATCTGTACGGGTACGGACTTCTTTAGGAAGCTCGCTCATTTCAGCGATACCACCAGCGTTGTCAGAGATAGGGCCAAATGCATCGATCGCTAATTGCATAGCGGTTGTTGCCATCATGGCAGAAGCAGCAAGTGCCACACCGTAGAAACCTGCAAGTGCATAAGTAGACCAGATAGCCGCTGCAAACAACAAGACAGTTGGGAAGGTAGAAATCATACCTGTAGCCAAACCAGCGATGACGTTTGTGCCGGCACCAGTAGAAGATTTTTGAACGATTTTCAAGACAGGTTTTGTACCTAAGCCCGTGTAGTATTCTGTAACAGAAGAAATAGCACCACCAACGAACAAGCCGATGAGTGTAGCATAAAATACGCTCATGGCAGAGACGTCTTTGATGCCTTCGCCAAAGAAGGTCATTTTCATGGTTGCAGGCAACATGTACTGAACGAGGAAGAAACAAGCAACAGCTGTAAGGGCGATAGATACCCAGTTACCGATGTTGAGTGCTTTTTGAACTTCTGCTTCTTTTGCAGAATCAGAGCTGATTTTGACGAGGAGCGTACCGATGATCGAGAACAAGATACCGAAACCAGCAATTGCCATTGGCAATAAGATTGGGCCAATACCGCCAAATGCATCTTTGATACCACCCATGTCACTGATGACATAATTACCAAGAACCATTGCAGCCAATACAGTAGCTACATAAGAACCGAAGAGGTCAGCGCCCATACCGGCAACGTCACCTACGTTGTCACCAACGTTGTCTGCGATAGTTGCAGGGTTGCGTGGGTCGTCTTCTGGAATACCAGCCTCAACTTTACCAACTAAGTCAGCACCTACGTCAGCAGCTTTGGTATAAATACCGCCACCTACGCGTGCAAACAAAGCGATAGACTCTGCACCCAAAGAAAAACCAGCTAAGGTTTCGAGTACAACGGTCATTTGCTCAGAGTTGGTCCACTGACCACCCATGAAGATGTTGTAGAATAAAATAAAGAAGCCAGTCAAGCCTAAAACAGCCAAACCAGCAACACCTAAGCCCATAACTGTTCCACCACCGAAAGAAACTTTCAAGGCTTGTGGAAGGCTAGTGCGTGCAGCTTGTGTGGTACGAACGTTTGTTTTGGTTGCGATTTTCATACCCATGTTTCCTGCCAAAGCAGAGAAAATAGCGCCGAAAATAAAGGCAACAACAATTAATAAATGCGTTTTGACACCTGGTAGGAAGGTAATTCCGGCCAAAACAACACTTGATATAATTACAAAAATGGCTAAAAGGCGGTACTCTGCTTTCAAAAAGGCGAGTGCACCTTCGTAGATGTAATCCGAAATTTCTTTCATTTTTCCATCACCTGCGTCTTGCTTCAATACCCAAGAGCGCTTCATTGCCATAAATAGTAATCCGATAATTGCCATTACTATTGGCACATAAATCATCATTGATTCCATACTGATCTGTTAATTTGTAAAATATTAATTAGCTGGCAAAAGTAGCTGATTTCGCCTAGGAAAGCAAATACGGAAATAAAAAAGAAGGGTTACGTTTTGATCACGTGAATGTGAAGCGCTTATAAATAGCCGCCAATTTTTTGTTTGAGCGTGGAAAGTGGGAAGGCACCGCTTTCGCGCCATAACATTTTGCTGTCCTTAAAAAGCATGAGTGTAGGCACGCCGCGTATTTTAAATTGATCGGCAATAGCCGGATTTTTATCGACGTCTATTTTGATGATGCGGAGTTTTTCACCGTATACTTTCTTGAGTTCGTCTAGTACGGGCGACATCGTTTTACACGGACCACACCAAGTGGCAAAAAAATCGACTAAAGTTGGTGTTGGCGCGCTGATGATTTCTTTGAATTTTCCCATTTGGCAAAGTTAAGTCATCGATTTGGTTTGAAATGTAACT
>JBFYPV010000174.1:0-5362 GCA_041303085.1 Crocinitomicaceae bacterium | reverse complement strand
GCTTTTGAGTAGTGAATTCAGCTGTGGATGGCGAATGGTTTCATCGGGAAGAAGCCGCGTGTAAGCGAGTTCTTTTTCTATTTTTTGATAAAGCGCGTCTTGGGTATATGCTTGTGCCATTTTTTGCTCTTGCGCATTGAGTTGGCCTTCTAAAGCGCCAATGGCTAGTTTTTCTAAAGGATGACCTTCTTCGTCTTTGTAAATTGCTAAATCTTGAAGTAAAGGATGTGAAAATGATCTGGAGTCAATTTGGATTGGTGGTGGCAGCAAGGAAGGCTGCGCTTCTAAATCCAAAGCTAATTCTGGATTTTCTAGCACGAGTGCCTCGAGCTCCGTCTTTTCAGCAGGGCTTAAGGTACCCTCGTGATAAGTGAGTATCAAATGTGCGATATGTGCTTCAGTATACTTCATATGAGTACCTCCATTTTTCCGATGTATTGTTTGAGAAAGCGGCGCGCTCTAAAAATATAGACTTTCACTTGATCTACGGAGATTTGGGTGAGTTCGGCAATTTCTTGATAGCTATAGCCTTCGTAATCGCGCAGGGTAAGAACCATGCGTTGTATTTCAGTCAGTTGTGCCACGCCTTCGTCGATGAGTTTTTGCACGTCGTGGGCAACGCCTGCAGACTGAACGGGGTCTGGCAAGGAGTTCAAGTGCTGGTATTGCAATTGCTGACGTCTGGCGCGGTCTATTTGCAAATTAACGATGGTCCGAAAGAGGTAGGATTTGACCCGTTGGTAGTCTACGGTGTCTACCCGAACCCAAAGCCGCTCAAAGGCATCTTGGACAAAATCTTGGGCAAGATCGGGGTCGCCAACATTTTTCAATGCAAAGCGATAGAGCCGGTCCGCGAACTCCTTCACACATTCGTTGTATTGCTGAACAGTCATAAAACAGCGTTAAGACGAAGTGCCTTCACAAAAGTTACACCAATCTATTCCGATTTCGCTTCGTCTTTGTATTTCTGGCGGTATTTGAGGTAAAGTTGTTCTTGGAAATTGCTCGTCGAGACAAACTTTCCATCGACTAAAATGGTGGTGAGTTGGTTGCTGCGCATGTCGAGCGCGGGGCCCTTAGAGACGAAAAAAGTGGCTTTTTTGCCCGCCTCAAGTGTTCCGTAATCTTTGTCTATTCCCATGATCTGGCAAACGCTGAGCGAAATTGCTTTCAAGGCTTCTTCTTCACTCAAGCCATAAGCCATTGTAGTGCCTGCCTGAAAAGGCAAGTTGCGGGTATTCATAGGCTGCATATCGCCATCGTTTTGTATGCAAAATGCAATGCCTTGTTGCTTGAGCAGCGCTGGCATTTGATACGGCAAATAGGTGAGCTCATCTTCGCGTTGAGGCAGACTGTGGATGCGAGACAGCATGACTGGAATTTTGGAGTCGCGGAGTTTGGCGCCCACTAAGTGCGCATCGTGCCCACCTACAATGACCGGAAATGGCAATTGAAACGCCGCGGCAAAATCGATGACATCTACAATTTGCTGGATGCTTTCGGCATGGATATACACGCGCTTTTGACCTTTGAAACAAGCTTTCATGGCTTCCAAACGGAGGTCACTGACTTGCGCATCGCGCGCCATGGCGTAGGTTTTGGCCAACTCAAAAAACGCATAAATATCTCTTTTTTGTGCTTGGTATGCTGTACGGTCATAAGGCCAATTGAGGTGAATGCCGTCGTCGGCCAAAACAGTGGCGTCTTCCCAGTTCCAGCCGCTGAGTTTCATGACCGCTGAGCTTCCGGAGATCCAGCCTCCACGCGGGGTGGCCTGCACCAGCAAGACGCCATTTGTGCGGACGGTCTCAACTACTTTCGATTCTACATTGTAAGCCACTTGCGCGCGCACATGTGGGTTCCAGTCGCCGACATCATTGAAGTCTCGGGTGGCGCGTACGGCGTCTATTTCAGTGAGCCCAAGCGTGTTGTTGGCCGAAACCAAACCTGGATAAAAATGCTGCCCGTTGCAATTGATGATGGTGTCCCAGTCTTTGTTGTTAAAGGTTTGGGTCAGTGAATTCTTGACAAAAGCAATGCGGTCATTGACCACACCTATTGCCGCAGACTCCACAACGGTGCCATTGCCGATATGTGCTGTGCCGTGCAGCAAGAGAATGCGTTGTGCCAATGAAGAAAAGCTCAAGAGCAATGCAAAGAAAAATAAGGTCGCTTTCATGTTAGTGGGAATTTTCGGTTTCGGTAGCTTCTTCACCTAGGGTGTCGCAATGAAAATGCTTTTTGACTTTCTTTTGAGGGGTTTTGCTCGCCTCGCCTCTTTCGTTTGCAGCCAGCATGAGGCTCAAAATTCGCGTGCGCTCTTGTTCAATTTGCGCTTGTTTTTCTGTTTGTTGCTTTTCCTCATAGTAAACAACGCCATCGACCATAGTCATGGAAACGCGCGCTTCTATGCTCAACGGATTGGCAGTCCAGAGCACGAGGTCGGCTGCTTTACCTGCTTTGACACTGCCCATTTGCGCATCTACATGCAAAGCTTTTGCCGGATTGAGCGTCACGAGTTTCCAAGCTTCTTCCTCGCTGAGGCCGCCGTATTTGACTGTTTTGGCAGCTTCTTGGTTGAGTCGCCTGCCCATTTCGGCGTCGTCGGAATTGATGCAAACCACTACGCCTTGTTCGCTCATGAGCGCCGCGTTGTAGGGAATGGCATCGTTGACTTCAAATTTATAGGCCCACCAATCGGAGAAGGTTGAGCCTGCCACGCCGTGCTTCTGCATTTTGTCCGCGACTTTGTAACCCTCGAGAATATGTGTAAAAGTATTGATTCGAAAGCCCATGGAATCGGCCACGTGCATCAGCATATTGATTTCAGACTGAATGTAAGAGTGGCACGTTATGTAACACTCGGAGCGCAGAATATTTGCCAATACTTCGAGCTCGAGGTCTACTCTTGGTGCTACTTTGGTTTTGCCGGCTTTAAAGGCATCCCACTCTTTTTGGTAGGCTTTGGCGCGGTAAAAACCATCGTAAAAAACTTGCTCTACACCCATGCGGGTTTGCGGAAAGCGAACGGTATTGAAATCGCCCCAGTTGGCCTGTTTGACGTTTTCACCAAGTGCACATTTGATGAACTGAGGCGCGTTGTCGATGAGCATATCCTCTGCGCTTACGCCCCATTTGAGCTTGACGAGCGCAGACTGCCCCCCAATTGGATTGGCCGAACCGTGTAGCAATTGGGCAGCTGTTACGCCGCCGGCGAGTTGGCGGTAGATATCGATGTCGTCGGGGTTGACTACATCGGCAATACTGACCTCGGCAGAAATAGCCTGCCCGCCTTCGTTTACGCCTCTTGAAATAGCGATATGGGAGTGTTCATCGATGATGCCGGAGGTGAGGTGCAGGCCGGCGGCGTCGATCACACGCGCACCCGCAGGCACGGCAATATTTTGACGGCTCACTTGCTTGATTTTGCCATCCACAACCAGCACATCAGCGCCTTTGAGCACACCTTCTTTTTCGTTGGTCCAGACGGTGGCATTTTTGAAAACCAACGTTTCTTGGGTCGCTTTGGCGGTAGTCCCGAAGGCCATATTTGGAAACCAAACTTGACCATAAACAGTGGTGTCGGGCTTGAGTGCAGTTGGCGGACTCACAGCTGTTGTTTGTTGCTGAATTGCGCTCCAATGGAACCAAGCGCCTTTGGCATCGGTACCCTCGCCTTCGAGTACGAGGCCATTTTTAAGTGCTTTGGCGTGCAATTGAATCAGCTGTGGATTGGGTGTGGTCAGAGACAAAAACTGAATGGATACATCTTGTGCCTTGAGCTGAATGGTGGCTTTGGTGCTCAAGGTATCGGAAGCGGTTTTGAGCAAAACCTTTCCTTGCGGCTTTTCAGCTGAACCCGTCACGACCAACTCGTAAGTTGCATCGGCTATTCTCAGTGTATAATTGCCTAACAATTGAACGGTGTTGGCAGACTTCCAGTAGCGCGCTTCGCCTAAACTCCAAGTTTCTAAAAGTTGTGCTTCATAAGTAAACGGGTCTGCACTGAAAACAGAAAAACTCGCCCACTTGCCGCTTTCGAGCGTACCAACCTGAGCGGAGAGGCCCAACCAGTTGGCAGGAACCGTGGTGAGCGCTGCCATGGCATCGGTTGGGGCAAGCCCGCGGGCCATTGCTTTGCGCAGTGCCGCCCAAAATTGTTCTGCATTCTTGAGGCCAAAAGAGGTTAGGGCGATATCTAGGCCTTCTTTTTTGAGTAGCATGGCGTTACTTGGTGCGCTTTCCCAATGTTTGAGCTCAGACAAAGGGATTTCACGGGCTAAATAAGGGTCATTGACCTCAAAAGCTTCCGGAAAAACAAGGGGCAAGACGATTTTGAAGCCCTTCAACTCATTGGCAATGGCATATTCGTTACCCGATCCGATATACAGAAAATTCGTTTTGAATTCGTTGGCAATTTTTTGAGCACGTAAGATTTCTAGTTTATCGTCGGTCTTGAAAACAATCGGCAGGTTACGCTGGTTTTCCCATTCGGAAAGTGAAACTGAATAAGGCAAAGTAGCTTTGTTTTTGCTGTAGTAGTCGAGGTCGTAGAGTGCTTGACGCAAGAGCGCGATGGATCCCATTTGAGAAGAAGGATAAGTCTGCTGACTTGCGCCTTTGGAGAAAGAATAAACTTGTGCTGCTTGCGGCGCAAGAATTTGCTTGTGTACTTCTGCTTGACCCAGCGCTACAAAAGCCCCACTCCCGCGCACAATGCCGTCCATGTGGTGCGTGAGCACAAAACCGAAGCCCGACTGCTGCAACTGCTCGCTGCTATTTGCTGTTGATTTGTAGGCCGCTGCTGCAGCTAATTCTGGATGCACGGCTTCGTTCCAGTAATAAGCACCTTCTTTATTGGACTCTAATTGCGGGCGCCATCCGTTGTTTTTGAAAGTAACAGGGTCGAGGCCAACACTGCTGTACACATCGATAAAAGAAGGCACCAAGACCTTTCCGGTGTAATCAAGTGCCACGGCGCCGTCTTGCTTGAGATTTTTTCCTACCTGAACGATTTTGCCATTTTGCAGCAGTAAATCGGCATCTAGGAGCGTTTGCCCAGGCTTGACCATAATGGTGGCGTGCTGGATCAGTACGTATTTCGGTGCAGATGCCTTGACGCCGTTATCTGGGCCAAATTGGGCATTTAGTTGCACTGAAACGAACGTGGCAAATAAAAAAATGAGGTTGCGTGCTTTCATAGGGCGTGAAAATACAAATTCTCTAAAAAACAAAAGCTAACTTCTGTGCCTTAAACCGCCGCAACGTATTTGAGTGCCTCGCGTTTGGCCAAACCTTGTAAATTTTCCGATGCAACTACTTCTCGCACCCATTCAGGATTCCATTTAGAAACCTCGCGCAA
>JBFYPV010000173.1:0-5251 GCA_041303085.1 Crocinitomicaceae bacterium | reverse complement strand
TACTGCGCTTTGCCTGTTGGCGATACCGCGTTGCACAAGCAATTGCGCTGCAAAATTTGGGATTTTGAGTTCTTGTGAAAGGTCAGTAACAGCAGACAAAGGCTCTTGAGCCCGGAGTTTCCAGGATGGGTTCATTTGGTAAAATTACACGGTTCAGGCATGCGCGCCTTCCGTTAATCTACGTAAGAGAGCTTCAACATATTGGAACCACCGAGGTCTTCTAGCGGAATAGAGGCCACGTTGATCACGACATCTCCGGTCTGAAGATGACCGCCTTCTTTCATGATGTATTTGATGTCGGCGATGGTGTGGTCGGTAGAAATGCGCTTATTGTAGTAAAATGCGCGCACACCCCAAACTAAATTGAGCTGGGTAAGAATTTTGCGGTTACTGGTAAAGACAAAAATCTCGGAAGCAGGTCGTTGAGATGCGATTTTGTAGGCAGTATAGCCCGAAAAAGTCATGGTGATGATCGCATTTGCTTCTACGCGCTGCGCCAAACGGCAAGCGTTGAAACAAATGGAGTCGGAGATGAAGCGTGGATTGCCTTTTGGCGGCAATTCTTCTTTGTGATACATGCTCGGATGCTGCTCCATTTCTTTGATGATATTCGCCATCGTTTGAACCACCTGAACTGGATACTGACCCACAGAAGTTTCGCCCGAAAGCATCACCGCATCGGCGCCATCTAGTACTGCGTTGGCAACGTCATTCACCTCTGCCCTACTTGGCGTGAGGCTATTGAGCATGGATTCCATCATTTGGGTAGCGACAATGACTGGCTTGGCCTTCGAAATGGATTTGCTGATGATCATCTTTTGGATCAGGGGCACATTTTGATAAGGAATCTCGACGCCGAGGTCTCCACGGGCAACCATCAGTGCATCGCTTTCTTCGATGATGGCATCTATGTTTTCTAAGGCTTCTGGTTTTTCTATTTTGGCTACAACCTTGGCAATACTGCGTTTTTTGGCAATTCTTTCTTTGAGGTCGATGATGCAATTAGCCGAGCGCACAAAAGAGAGGCCAATCCAGTCTACGCCCAATTTGAGTGCGTAGTTGAGGTCTTCGATGTCTTTCTCAGTAAGTGAAGGCATCGAGATTTTGGTGTTTGGGAAATTGACGCCTTTTTTGGAACACAACAAGCCCCCTTGAATGACTTCGCAGCGGATCCTTTCCTTACCGTCGGTTTCTAAGACCGATAAAACCAACTTGCCGTCGTCTAGTAAAATTTGCTCGCCCGGATTGACATCGCGCGGCAGTAAGTTGTAATTGATGGAAAAGCGCTTGTTGTTGCCCAAGACTTTCTCTACAACCACATCGATTTGTTGTCCTACTTCGATGAGCACACCATTGTTTTCCATTTCATGGGTGCGGATTTTTGGACCTTGAAGGTCGGCGAGTATAGCTACATTCAAACCCAACTCTTCGTTGAGTTCGCGGATCAGGGTAACTGCACCGGCGTGGTCTTGGTGGCTACCGTGCGAAAAATTGAGGCGGCAAACGTTGAGGCCTGCACGCATCATGTCGGCTAGTGTTTCTTTTTTTAACGATGCCGGGCCCATAGTGGCCACTATTTTGGTTCTTTTCATGTTAACTTGTAAGGTAATCTAATATGTCAAATTCTTCGTAATTGAAACTAAAGACGGCTACAATGCCGTTTATTTTTCTGAGCTGCTCGAGCAAGACTTCTGTCTTGTGTGAAAAATTATCCTTGAGGACCAAGAAATAATCAATCATGGGGCGGTCCGCTTGCAAGAGTTGCTGATCTTGTTTGTTTTTGATCAAAAAGAAACGCGTCAGGAGCTCTTGATCTTCGTAAGAAAAATAACTAAACGAATGCTGGGCCTTGAGTTTAGGCACAAATAGCTCAAAGCGCTGTTGTTCTTTTTCTAGGTGGATTCCGAGCATTTGATTGAGTTCCCAGGTGAGTCGGTAATCGGCAAATGCAGTAGAAATTCCGTAAACTTCGAAGGGCTGTTCGTCGTCGAGGGTGAGGTCGTATTTTTTAACTTTTCCCATTCGACTCAAATTTACTCATTTAATAGCAAACCGCACATCAACAATAGATTGTCAATTCATTTATTCTGAATAAAGTGCTACCGTACTGATATTGATTAAATTTGTACATAGAAACAAACGCATGCGCCAACAACTCACCTTATTTTTCAGTCTCCTATTTGTCTTGATCCAAGCAACCGCACTTGCACAGCCAGACAAAATGATCACCAACCGAGACAACTATTTTTGGCAATTCGGACTCGCCTGGACCACCACCGACGACGACGGCCAAGAACTCAACCCCATGCCCTTTGATCAGCTTCACGGCTTGCCTTTCCCTTCAAGATTGTACGTAGACCGCTATATTTACAACGGTTGGAGTGCAGAAGCAGTACTCGGCGCACAAACTTACAAACCAGAAAGAAAAGTCAATGACTCCATCGGTGTCAATGGGTTTATCGGTTATTTTGATGTCGCACTCAAGTATTCTTTTTACAAGCAACTCGGCCGTGGCGCAATTGACCCTTATTTAGGTGCAGGTCTTGGGTTCAGCCTGCGTTCCGCAGACCCCAAACAAAGTGCGCCCTTACTCAGCCCCACAATTAATTTGTCAGCTGGCTGTACATTTTGGCTCAGCAAGCAAATTGGCTTGCAAGCACAAGGTGTCTATAAGTTTGGTTTGGTTGATATCCTCGGAAGTTCGTCTTACACGCAATATAGCTTAGGATTGGTGTATCGCATCGAAAAAACCGACGGTTACAAAAGCGATTTTCACAAACCCAAATACAAATTGCCAAGAAAGCCTTCTCGCATCAAAATTGAGAAGTCTAGCGACGAATCTTAGTTCGCGATAGTCATGCGTTTTTTAGTCTCCTGATCTGCGGTCACGATGCCATAATAATAAACGCCATTGGCAAGCTTCGTGCTATCGAAACGCAAAATATGCCCACCTTTTTCATAGGTGCCTTGCGCTACTTCACAGACAATCTGATTGAATTGCCAAATGGCAAACTTGACCTCACAAGCTTCCGGACACACAAAGTAAAAAGGCAACTCACCTTGAGCAGGTTCTTGATCGAGGTTATACAACTCGCAAAATTCTTTGTGCACGACCTGTCCGCGTTGAAACTTTTTAAGTAACGCGCGGTACCCGATTACACCCAACAAAATCAAAAAAGAGACGAATAAAAATTGAATGACTGCTTCCATTAAAGAGAGATTATTCCCGGGATCAGGGCTGCGCGCTCATAAACAGCAATGATGTCTGCTGCAGAGAGCATGACTTCTTTGGCGCTTAGGCTCACGTATTTGCCTGTTCCGGAATGATGATAACTGATTTCACTATTGGTATCGAAGAGCGCCGTGACTTGCGCGAGGTGTTGGTTGTCATTGGGGACAATGAACTTAAACAAATAGACATTTGGCCATTCTTGTTCTTCGAGTTGTGCTCTGAGTGATTCAAATGTTCCCATGACACAAAATTACGAACTTGCGTTAGACCAAAGCAATCAATTTTTATATTTGTTTCAATGCGGCTTTATCATCTCTTTTTATTTGCAATTAGTTTCGTGCTTTTGGCGTTTGCCTATTGGCCTGCTGAGCCTACACCTGCACTTGCGCACACAAAAAGTCAGGATGTAAACTCCTTTCAATTTCCAGAGACAGATCCGCACATTTTTACCGCCCAACTTAACAACCGTTTGGTAGAATACATGGACCGCTCAGTGAGGCAAGGTATTCAGCCCGTGGCCAACACAGATGGCCTTCGCAAAGCATTTCGAGCCAAAAAACTCGTTCTCGTGACACCCTCGAAAGGAATTGTTTTGGATACTTTTCAATATTCCTATGCTTTTTTGACGCCTTATGCCGCGCAAATATTAAAAGAGATCGGTTCTGCGTTTCAAGATTCACTAGCCCAAAGCCCGCTAAATGATTGCCAATTGGTGCTTACTTCCATGACCCGCACCAAGCACACCGTCGCTAAATTAGTCCGCAAAAACCGCACAGCTGTAAAACGAAGTCCGCACTTGAACGGCAACAGCTTTGACATCTCCTTTTCTAGATTCAATGCCGCTCAACCACTTACCGAAGTCGAGAAACAATATTTGCAAACCGTCATTTCACAAATTTTGGTGCGCTTCAAGAAAGACATCAAAATATGGGCAACTTATGAGGTACGCGAAGAATGCCTGCATGTTGTTGCAAGAAAAGGGGTTTAAGTTGTAAATTTGCCCATGCGTTGGGAATTATTACTGCTCTTACTTCTGTCTGGTCATTGTTTCGGTCAAAAACAACTCGAAGCTCAGTTCATCACCGAAAAAATGGACATCGACGGCCGCCTCACAGAATCCGTGTGGGAAGCACAGCCCGAATTCCAGCCATTTGTTCAGATCAAACCCGAGCCAGGTCAGGCTTCAAAAAGCAACACAAGCGTTCAATTGTGTTACGACCAAGATGCCATCTACTTTGCCATTTTCTGTCAAGACCACCCCGATAGCATTTCAAAAGTCCTCTCGCTGCGCGACGACTACAATCCCAATTGCGATATCGTTGGTATATTTCTAGACACCTACAACGACAACCAAAACGGCTTTTATTTTGGGCTCACCAGTCGCGGTGTGCAGCTCGACGCTAAAATTGTTGGCACCGACTACAACGACAAACTCAATTTAGTTTGGCACAGCGCCGTTCAAATTGTCGAAAATGGCTGGGTAGCCGAGATCCGCATTCCGTATTCAGCACTGCGTTTTCCGCAAAAAGAAGTACAAGACTGGGGCGTCAATTTTGGGCGTCAAATTGCCCGCAACCGAGAAGAAGCATCTTGGGTGGCCGTGAACCCCGACCTCGAGAACATGTTGCTCGAAAGCGGAGACATCACCAACATCAAAAACATTAGCCCACCGTTGCGTCTGGCACTGATTCCATACGTTTCTGCCTATGCAGACGAAGTGCGCAATACCGATGGTAGCAAAAGTTTGTTGCGCTCGTTTAATGGCGGTATGGACATCAAATACGGCGTCAATGAAGCCTTCACCCTGGACCTCACTTTAGTGCCAGATTTTGGCCAAGTCGTTTTTGACCAACAAGTACTCAACCTCACGCCTTTTGAAGTCCAATTCAACGAAAACAGACAGTTTTTTACCGAAGGAATGGAGCTCTTCAACAAAGCCGGAATTTTTTACAGCCGCAGAATTGGCATTCAAGCACCTTACAAAGTGACACAAACCATGCTCAATGAAGGCGAATACTT
>JBFYPV010000172.1:0-3396 GCA_041303085.1 Crocinitomicaceae bacterium | reverse complement strand
TGAGAGCGGGATTCCGAGTTTTCAATGATGATCCCTGAAGGTGCGTGACGCAAACGGACTGCGGTCTCGACTTTGTTGACGTTTTGCCCGCCTGCGCCGCCTGAACGGAACGTTTCAAAGGAAATATCGGCAGGATTGATATTGATTTCAATTTGGTCGTCGACTAATGGATAGACGTAGACCGACACAAAACTGGTGTGTCGTTTGGCATTTGAATCAAAGGGTGAGATGCGCACCAAACGATGCACGCCGTTTTCACCTTTGAGGTAGCCAAATGCAAATTCTCCTTCGAACTCAAGGGTGACCGTTTTGACGCCCGCTACATCGCCTTCTTGGAAGTTGAGTTCGGTGATTTTATAGCCGTGTTTTTGACCCCACATTAGGTACATGCGCATGAGCATACTGGCCCAGTCGCAGCTTTCTGTACCACCTGCCCCTGCAGTAATTTGCAGGACCGCCGAGAGGCCATCTTCTTCATTGGAGAGCATGTTTTTGAGCTCTAGTTCTTCGATTTCATCGAGTAGTTTGGCATATTGGGCATTGAGCTCCGCTTCTTCAGCCATGCCTTCTCGAACGAATTCCATCAGGACATCGAGGTCAGCAACCGAAACAGCGGTGCGGTCAAAGGTATCGACCCAAAATTTGAGACCACGGATTTGCTTCATTTTGTCTTCGGCCTTTTTGGGGTCGTCCCAGAAGGAAGGATCTTGGGTCTTGAGCTCCTCTTCTTTTAACTGCATGCGCTTCTCATCGATTTTGAGAAAGGTCTGAATGGTTGAAAGTCTGTTTTGTAGGGCCTTGTACTGTTCGGTTGTCATGGCGCAAAGTTAAGCATTCTCGTAAGGAAAGAAAAGGAAGGTGCGCTCATGATTCAGTCAAAATGTGTACATTTGTCTCAAATCAATGTAACATGAATATTCCAGCTGAACTCAAGTACACCAAAGACCACGAATGGGTAAAACTCGAAGGTGACATCGCCACTATTGGCATCACCGAATTTGCACAAAGCGAACTCGGAGACATCGTTTATGTCGAAGTAGAAACCGTCGGAGAAACAATGGCGCAAGAAGAAGTTTTTGGTAGTGTAGAAGCTGTCAAGACCGTTTCTGATTTGTTCTTGCCAATGAGCGGCGAAATCATCGAATTCAACGATGCACTTGAAGCCAATCCTGAGTTAGTCAACAACGACCCATACGGTGCAGGCTGGATGGTCAAAGTTCGCGTGGCTGATACCGCTGAGTTTGCAGCGCTTTTAGACGCCGAAGCTTACGCGCAAGAAGTTCACTAAGCAAAGTACCTTTCAATAGCTTTTTAGGATTTTAATCCTTCCTCCTTATAAACCGCCCAAAAGGCGGTTTTTTTTATGGCCAAAGATGCACAATAGACTCCATTTTGTGCTCTAATTGATCCGGAAGTTGATAAAATAGGTCTCGATTGATTTTGGCTTCGAGCGCGTCGATAGACAACGAGAAAGCCAAAACCGCGGCATCCGACTTTGCGTTGGGCATGACAAATGCAATCCCTTTTTGTTGTTGGGGCGCAATGAGCGCCTTGAAATACGCTTTGGGAACACTTACGGCATTGGAGCCAATAGTAAGAAGCCCTGCCTCTAAAATGGGTCCGGTTACCACATAAAGCGTATCGTATTGTAGCGCCCAAGCACGCACTTGTTCTTCTAGTTTTTTCCAAATGCCCCGATTGAACCCAGGCAGCTGTGGGCTCATGTTACTGTAATAAAATGATTCTTGCATCACTTGCAAGGACCAACTCATGTCTGCAGCTGGCGCCAAATGACCGCGGTCATAGCCACTTTTGGCGTAGTCCGCATTGGTGGCGGTACCGCTAAGCACCAATGGATCTTCTAAAAATCGATTGCTGCGTTCAACGCCATCGCCTAAATGTGTTTTGGTCAGCATGTAAGCCACCCAATTGGCTTGTTCGTGTTGCTCGTTGTAGGAAAACGAATAAGCTGTATGCGTGAAGATTTCTTCACCTGGCAAAGGGAGCGGACAAGCCAATGATAGCTCTTTTTTGTTTTCTCGCCCTGAACCTGCACCTAGAAAGGAATTTAGACCTAAGAAAAAAGCCGCTATCCAAAGGAGGATAAACGGCTTTAAAAAAGATTGCTGCTTGAGCTTAAGCATCAATTTTGGCGTATTTGGCGTTTTTCTCGATGAATTCACGGCGAGGTGGAACGTCGTCGCCCATGAGCATAGAGAAGATTTGATCACACTCTGCTGCGTTTTCAATAGTGACCTGACGCAAGGTGCGGCTTTCCGGATTCATGGTGGTTTCCCAGAGCTGCTCTGCGTTCATCTCACCAAGACCTTTATAGCGCTGGATGTTCACTGAAGTTTCGCTGCCGCCGCCTTTGAGTTCTTGAATGAGGCGATCGCGTTGGTCTTCGTTCCAAGCGTATTCAGATTTGGTGCCTTTCTTCACTTGGTACAAAGGTGGTGTTGCAATGTAGACATAACCTTTTTCGATGAGTTCTTTCATGTAGCGGAAGAGGAAGGTCAAGATGAGCGTCTCGATATGCGATCCATCGACGTCGGCATCACACATGATGATGATTTTGTGATAGCGCAATTTTTCGAGGTTGAGTGCTTTGGAATCTTCTTCAGTTCCGATGCGCACACCCAAGGCGGTATAGATGTTCTTGATTTCTTCGTTTTCGAAGATTTTGTGTTGCATGGCTTTCTCGACGTTCAAGATCTTTCCTCTCAAAGGCATGATGGCTTGAAAATGGCGGTCACGGCCTTGTTTGGCTGTACCACCCGCGGAGTCTCCCTCGACAAAGTAAACCTCACAGGCCGCTGGATCTTTTTCTGAGCAGTCGGCCAATTTGCCTGGCAAGCCAGAACCAGTAAGGACGTTTTTGCGCTGAACCATTTCGCGGGCCTTGCGGGCTGCATGGCGGGCACGTGCCGCTAAAATCACTTTTTCAACGATGAGTTTAGCCTCGGCCGGATGCTCTTCTAGATACGCAGAAAGCATTTCGGATACGGCTTGGCTCACAGGCGCCGTAACTTCGCGGTTACCGAGTTTGGTTTTGGTTTGGCCTTCGAACTGTGGCTCTTGCACTTTCACAGAAACTACAGCCGTAAGCCCCTCGCGGAAGTCGTCGCCGTCGATCTCGATTTTCTCTTTGGCAAGAATACCTGAATCGGTTGCGTATTTTTTGAGGGTGCTGGTGAGGCCACGTCGGAAACCAGATAAGTGCGTACCACCTTCGTGGGTATTGATGTTGTTGACGTAAGCCTGGATGTTTTCGGTGTAAGAAGTGTTGTAAGTAAGGGCTACTTCTACAGGAATGCCCTCGCGTTCACCTTCAAAGTAGATGACGTCGCTGATGAGCGCCTCGCGGTTGCGATCGAGGTAAGAGGCGAATTCTTT
>JBFYPV010000171.1:0-6614 GCA_041303085.1 Crocinitomicaceae bacterium | reverse complement strand
TCTTTACCGTATTTGACACAAGCTTCGTGGATAGAAACCATAATGTTGTGCAAACGCTCGTCTACTTCTTCTGCTGCCCAAGACAAGCGCAAAGAGTTTTGCGACATCTCGAGACCTGAAGTAGCTACCCCACCTGCATTAGATGCTTTTCCTGGAGCGAACAAGATTTTTGCCGCTTGGAAAACCGAAATTGCTTCTGGTGTAGAAGGCATGTTGGCACCTTCAGCAACACACATAACGCCGTTGGAAACGAGTGCTTGTGCTTCTTCTCCGTTGAGTTCGTTTTGCGTGGCACAAGGAAGTGCGATATGCGCTTTTACTTCCCAAGGACGCTTGCCAGCGACAAACTGTGCACCTGGGAACTGCTTCGCGTATTCAGAAATACGGCCGCGACGTACATTTTTGAGGTCCATGACCCAAGCTAATTTTTCAGCATCGATACCAGCTGCATCGTAGATGTAGCCTTCTGAATCTGAGAGTGTAACTACGGTTGCGCCGAGTTGGGTTGCTTTTTCACAGGCGTATTGTGCTACGTTTCCAGAACCAGAAACTGCGACAATTTTGCCATTGAAAGACTCGCCTTTAGTAGCTAACATTTCTTTTGCAAAGTATACAGTGCCATAACCTGTTGCTTCTGGACGGATCAATGAACCACCCCAGTTGCGGCCTTTACCGGTTAATACACCTGTAAATTCGTTGCGCAAACGCTTGTACTGTCCAAACATATAGCCAATCTCACGACCGCCAACGCCGATGTCGCCAGCAGGCACGTCAGTATCAGGACCAATATGACGAGCGAGCTCAGACATAAATGATTGGCAGAATTTCATCACTTCGTTATCTGATTTGCCTTTCGGATCAAAATCAGAACCACCTTTACCACCGCCCATAGGCAAGGTAGTGAGGGAATTTTTGAAGATTTGCTCGAAGCCCAAGAACTTGAGGATAGAGAGGTTCACAGAAGGGTGAAAACGCAAACCACCTTTGTACGGACCAATAGCGCTGTTGAATTCTACGCGGTAACCGCGGTTCACTTGGATATCGCCGTTGTCGTCTAACCAAGGAATTCGGAAGATGATGGTGCGTTCTGGTTCTACGATACGATCGAGAATTTTAGCTGTTTTGTATTTCGGATTAGCCTCAATAAAAGGAATAACCGCTTCGGCTACTTCCTGAACCGCTTGCAAAAACTCTGGCTCATGGCCATTTTTTGCGCGAACACGACCCATGAAAGCCTCGATTTCTGCGTGATACTGATTTGACATCATAAATAAGGTGTTTTAGTTTGTAAACTTGGGCAAAAATAATTCAAAATAAGGTCCAAAAGTCATCTTTTTTCAACATTTTATTAGTGTCAAAATGACACTAATTTAAAGTGCAAATAAAAACCATTCATAGAAATTTGACCTTAGACAAAAAAGTAGTTATTTTTACAACGCTCAAAGCAACCCAACCGCATGCTTTTGCGTTTGAGGTGAGTACTACTACTAGAATACAACCTAACATGAAAATAAAATCTTCAGCACTCGCAACCTTTTCAGGCATCTTATTTCTCGCGCTCTCTTTACTGAACGCATCGAATTCAAATGCACAAGGCCCAGTTACCTTATGTTTAGGACAAGATGCAACCGTTTGCCCAGGGCAAGCAGTAATTATCAATAACTGTAATACCGGAACCACTCCGGGAACTGCCGCAGGTCTTTACCTCAATGCACCTACCAACGTACAACTTTCCGACGACGCTTGGTCTGGGACGGTCAATATCGGATTCCCATTTAGCTTTTATGGCAACACCTACTCTCAATGTGTAATTGGTTCAAACGGTCTCGTTTCATTCAACTTAGCCAATGCAGGCGGTTACTGCCCTTGGGCTCTGAATGGCGTAGGCACCCTGCCAAATGCCGGATTTGCAGCTGCCAAAAACACCATTATGCTCACCTATCAGGATATCAACCCGTCTTTGGGTGGCCAAATCCAATACCAAACCTTAGGCACTGCTCCAAACAGAAAATTTGTTGTCCTATATAAAAACATCTTGATGTTTAGCTGTACTTCACAGTGTAACTACATGGCCATTGTGATGTACGAAACCTCAAACATCTTCGAATTACACATCGGAAACAAGCCAATTTGTACGGGCTGGAACGGCGGTTTAGCCATTCAGGGTTCAGAAAACAACATGCCGATGCCAACCGCACACATCACACCAGGCCGCAACAATAGTGTTTGGGGTGCCAACCAAGATGGCCGCAGGTTCTTACCGACATCGCCAAGCAACACAGCCTCTTACACCATGTCGCAAATTCCTTATGTCATGGTGAATAGCCCAGGTAGCAACTTTGTTTGGGCCAACACCAACAACCAAACCTTTCCTTACAACAACGGCACACTCAACGTGAACATTGTTCCGCCCGGAACCACTGGTTATTTCTTATCTGGTGCTGCTTGCGGAACCAGTATTGGCTCCATTACCCAAGACACCACCTGGATTACCCGCGCCACGCCGTCTGTAACCGCAACAACGCTACCCGATGTTTGTACGCAAGGTGTTGGTAGTGCAACAGCCATTCCTGGCGCAGGCTCACCCACGCCGTGCACCTATACCTGGAACCCAGGTGCAATTGCAGGCAATCCTGCGGCCAACCTTTTTGCAGGTACCTACACGGTTACCCAAATTGATGGCAACGGTTGTAGTGCAACAGCAACAGCAGTGGTTGGAGACACTCCAGCAAGCTTTACTGCCACTACTACCCTCGTTTCTTGCCCTGGTGGCAATGACGGCTCAGCGACTGCTAACGTCACTCCAGCGACGGGTGTAATTACCTACCAATGGAGCAACGGACAAACTTCTCAAACAGCTACTGGCCTAAGCGCTGGTAACTATTGGTGCTACGCATCCAATACAACAGGTTGTTCAGACACCATTTATGTAACCATTGCAGAAGTTCCAGCTATGGTGCTCAGTGCTATCAATGTGGTAGACGCCGATTGCTACACAATTTCCAATGGCGAAGCCACCATCGACGTGCAACTAGGTACAGCCCCGTACACTTTCGACTGGGACATCTCTGCGTCTTTAGCGGCCACTGCACTTGACCTCGGCGCTGGCTTACATACTTGTACGGTTACCGATGCCAATGGGTGTATTCAAACCATTTCAGTGAACATCAACCAACCGAGCCCACTCGACATCACCTTCCTGACCCAAGATACCATGATTTGCTCTGAGTCTAGCATCTTACTCTCAGCAATCGGTGCAGGCGGTTCTAGTACCTACAATTTCTCTTGGACAGAAGACGGCATTCCAATCGGTAACGGCACAGGCATTACCGTTGACCCGATCAACTCCGGAACTGTATATTGCGTTACGCTCAGCGAAGCTTGTGGCTCACCAACGACCACCGAATGCATGACAATCATATTCCCGCTTGATATCATTCCTGTGATTACCGCAGTAGACAACCAAATCTGTACACCAGGTGATTTCGAATTGCATAACATGTCAAGCAACAGTCAAGATATCTCCAGCACCTCTTACCTATTCTCAAACGGAGACAGCTTTACGGTTCCAAACCAAGACGACCTCCTCCACACCATTGTTCAGCCAGGAAGCTACGACTTATCTGTTGTCATGACCTCCGTTCACGGATGTATTTACAACGGCTTCTTTGACGACCTGCTCACCGTTACCGATAACCCAACGGCGAACTTCACCATCTCTAAAAACCCAGTCACTTGGTTTGAAACCACTGTACAAACCAATGACGTCTCTATGGGTAATATTGCGCAATACAATTGGTCTTCCCCTGGCTCTACAAATATTGTGAGCACCGGTTCTAGCGCCATGATTACCTATCCAGAAGGGGTTATGGGTTCTTATCCAATTATGCTCACTGTCACCACCGTAGATGGTTGTTCAGATTCAATTACGATTGATATCGATGTAGTAGCTGATGTCATTTTCTATGCACCAACTGCATTTACGCCAGACGACGACGAACACAACCAAGTTTGGTCTTTCTATATTGAGGGCATTGACTTCGAAAACTTCCATTTAGAAATCTATAACCGTTGGGGTGAAATCATTTGGGAAACCTACGACACCAAAGGATTCTGGGATGGCTATTACAACGGACACAAAGTTCAGCCGGGCACCTATTCTTGGAAAGCTTGGTTCAAAGACAAAGACACCGACGGCAAAACTGTAAAAACTGGCATGATTCATGTTATTCGCTGACACATGAAATCAACGTCTATACTTTTTATCCTTACCCTTAGTTTTGTTCAGTTTTCTTGTGGACAAAACATCAAAGGACTAGTCAAACAAATTCCGACTCAACTTCCTACGCAAATCCCTTCTGCTCAAAAGCCTTCGTTAAGCAACGCCGAAGTCATTTCTGGCCTTAAAGAAGCGTTGCAAGTCGGCATCAAAAATGCAGTCAACCAGAGCGCTGTAGTCGATGGCTTTTTGGGGAATGCACAAATTCGGCTCCCCTTCCCTCCTGACGCACTTAAAGTAAAGGAGAAAGCACTGCAACTTGGCATGACTAACCAAGTCGAGCAGTTCGAAACCACGCTGAATAGAGCGGCTGAAGAAGCAGTTAAAGAAGCCCTACCTATTTTTACACAAGCTATTCTCAACATGAGTGTACAAGATGGTTTTGCCATTTTGAAGGGTGGAAACGGAGCAGCTACTGCTTTTCTGAAGAACCAAACAAGCCAACAACTTTACAATGCTTTCTTACCAAAGGTAAAGGAAGCTACTTCTAAAGTGAGCCTCACGGCAAAGTGGACACCACTCATGAACAAATACAACCAAGCCATGGCCCTTACCGGCGGTGAAAAAATAAACCCAGACCTAGATGCGTTCGTTACACAACGCGCCATAGACGGCTTGTTTTTGATGGTTCAGCAAGAAGAAGACAAAATTCGAGTCAATCCGGCGGCACGCGTTACAGACCTCCTCGCTAAGGTATTCGGATCGCTCTAACTTTCTCTAGACCTTCCTGATTTATGCAGTTTCCAGCAACAGAATTGGTTCTCGACGCAAACGGAGCAGTGTATCACCTCGGGTTGCAACCCGACCAATTAGCCTCCAAAATCATTTTAGTTGGCGACCAAGATCGGGTCGCTAAAATATCACGTTTTTTTGACGCGATTGAACACCGCGTACAGCACCGCGAGTTTGTCAGCCACACAGGTACTTTTCAAGGCAAGCGCCTAACCGTGCTATCCACTGGCATTGGTACCGACAACATCGATATTTGCATGGCAGAGCTAGATGCATTGGTCAATATCGATTTAAGCACAAGAACCGAGAAAGCTAACAAATCAAGCTTAGAAATCGTTCGAATTGGCACCTGCGGCATGCTGCAAGCCGATATGGAATTGCATAGTTTCGTGCTTTCTAGCCATGCTTTAGGCCTTGACAACATTGCCCATTTCTACCCCATTAATTGGAGTCAAGAAGAGCAAAACTTATTGACTCAGATTACCACACAAGTCGCATTTCCAAAAGGTATTGCACCCTACCTGAGCGCGGCCTGCCCAGAAATGGTTCAAAAATTTACTTCGGCTCAAGTTAGAAAAGGAATTACCGTAACGAGTTCAGGTTTTTACGGGCCACAAGGACGCTCCTTGCGCCTACCTAGTCTCATGCCAAACATCCATCTTGCTTTAGGCAATTTTGACCACGAAGGGCTGCAAATTGTCAACTTTGAGATGGAAAGCTCGGCTATTTTTGCGCTTGGAAAAGCGCTTGGCCATCAGTGCACATCTATTTGCTTAGGGGTTGCCAATCGGCCTCAAGAAATATTTTCTACGGGCATTGACCAGGCCATGGATGAGCTGATTGCGTTTGTGCTCGAACGGATTTAAAGCCCTTCTTTAAAAGCGCCCCGCTTATTTCAAGAATTTATCTAAGGTAATGTGCAGGTTGAGGCCGCGAAGTTGCGCACCACTTGCCACAATAACACCCTTGCCATCTAGGAGAAAGGCATTTGGTATAGTAGCTACTTGGTAATTGGCAGCTGCCAAGCCTTGCGCATCAAGTACATGGTTTTTCCAGACGAGTTTGTCTGCAAGAATGGCCTGTTTCCATGCTTCGGCGTCGCGGTCTAGCGAAACGCTAAATACCTCAAAACCCTTTGCATCTTTGAACTCTTTTTGGTGGTACTTTTGATAGGCTTCTACCACGTTGGGGCTTTCTTTGCGGCAAGGGCCACACCAAGATGCCCAGAAATCCACTAATACCATCTTGCCGCGCAGGTTCGAAAGCTTCAGGACTTTACCTTTTGGAGAAGCCAAGGCGATTTCAGGGGCTGTAGTGTCAGTTGGGGCTGATGTAGGCGCCTCTTGACGAAAGCAAAGCGCGTAGCAGGCAAAAGCAGCTACAAGCGCTATAAAGAGGATACTTGACTTTTTCATCCGACTCTTCTGATGTCTGCACCGATGTTGTTGAGGCGGTACTCGATATCTTGGTAGCCGCGGTCAATTTGCTCGATGTTGTGGATCACGCTTTTACCTTTCGCAGACAAAGCGGCAATCAATAGAGACACACCTGCACGGATGTCTGGGGAAGTCATTTCAATGCCCTTGAGGTCGTGCTCGCGGTT
>JBFYPV010000170.1:0-4015 GCA_041303085.1 Crocinitomicaceae bacterium | reverse complement strand
GAGCAAAATATGACTCAGCTCATCGAAAAGAATTTTGGCTACATCGATGGCCTTACGGCTGTGCCAAAATCCATGATGTAACCCAATCCATTAAAGTGGGGTCTAGGGTTTGTTCGAGGCTTGCATACTCTGCCAAATTGCAACTTTGACATTGCTGAAACAAGTGATTGGCGCCTTCTAAAATGTAAAAAGTACTTTTTGAAAGAGAGGCAGCACTCATGTTCTTTCTGAATCCTTCTTGATTGGAAAGCGCAGGTACTTGAACGTCCTTACTCCCATTGATTACCAAGAAAGGGAGATTCAGTTGCGCGAGATACGTTTTACTCTCAAAGGCCAAAAATTGACGAGCCCACTCCTTGTTAAAGAAAGCAGTCATTTGTATTTGTAGATCCTCCTGACTTGCACCGTCTAGGAGTTTGGCTGGAATGCTGTCCCAAACTTGTGTCAACCACGTCTGATAAAGAGAAGGAAATGTTTTCTCAGTACTTTGAAGCGCAATTTCAGCTCCTTTACTATAAAGGCGTTGATTCCATGAGCATTCTTCTTTAGAAAAACCCATGGCTTCAGGGATGAGGTATTGCTGATCAATAAGCACGTCCTTGCCACTTGTACCCACAGAAGCCGCTTCAATAATGCCCACAATGTCTTTTGTTTGAACGGAAGCGCGCAAGGCCGTCATGCCACCCTCTGAATGTCCGTAGATATAAATCTTGGCTTTTGGATAGGCTTTATGGAAGTACGCAATAATCGAAACCAAATCATTTGCGAAATCAACTTGTGTGGCGTTTTCAAATTGACCAGAGCTCTTTCCAACACCTCTGTCGTCATAGCGGTAAGAGGCGATGCCTTTTCTAGCTAAATGATCAGCCAAAACCCAAAAAGGTTTGTGTCCTAACATTTCGCAATTGCGGTCCTGGGCACCTGAACCGGATACCATAATGACGAGTGGGAAGGCACTCGCTTTCTCGAATTCTGGCAGGATGAGGTTTCCAGAAATCTTGATTTTTTTCGCCGTGGCGATCTCGATTTCTTTTTCTAAATAAGGAAAGGGTGCTTTGGGGTCTTGTATTTTGCCCGCCACTTCTTTCATGGTTTGCACTTCTTTGTAAAACACAGCCTTCCAGGTTAGACCTGATTGCGCCATTGTACCAACTATCGAGTCGCCTTGTAAATGGGCGCTATAGGAGAGTCCAAAAGTCTTCCAATTGAACCAAAGGCTGTCGCTAAACAACGCGTAGTCTTCCATAGTTTGCGGCTTCAATTGCGGCTGATCCGGGAAGGAGACCACAACTGAGCCATCGCGTCCTACACCTTCTATTTGCAAGTCCATCAAAAACGATTTACCGGCTACCTGAAAATTGCTGTGCCAAGTACCTTGAATTTGTGCGTAATAAGTTGATTCAATAAATGGAAGGATGAATAATAAGACAAGGTAGTTCAGCTTCATTTTTTTCATAATTAGGTTGTAAGAAATTGAATCAACAAATTAATAAATCAACAAATCAAGATTTATATTCAGGGAATAAGCTTAGAATCCCTTCTTCAGAAGCTGCGCAAATACCGCGTTCCGTAATGAGGCCGCTCACCAAACGGGCAGGCGTCACATCAAAGCCGTAGTTGGCTGCAGGTGTGGTTTCGGGGCAAATGAGGACGGGTTCGATTTTGCCTGCTGCAGATTTGCCAATCACGTACTTGACTTCATTTTGATCGCGTTCCTCGATCGGGATTTCTCGGAGGCCGTCGCGGATGTTCATGTCGAGGGTCGTGGAGGGCAACGCCACGTAAAATGGAATGTTGTTGTCTTTGGCAGCAAGAGCCTTGAGATAGGTGCCTATTTTGTTAGCGACATCGCCGTTTCTAGTGGTGCGGTCAGTACCGACGATGACGAGGTCTACCATGCCGTGTTGCATGAGGTGCCCGCCGGTGTTGTCGACAATTAAGGTGTGGTCAACGCCATGGCGCGTGAGTTCGTAGGCCGTGAGGTTGGCGCCTTGGTTGCGCGGGCGTGTTTCGTCGACCCATACGTGCACTTGAATGCCCTTTTGAACAGCTTGATAGATTGGCGAGGTAATCGTGCCCCACTCAATGCAACCGAGCATGCCGGCGTTGCAATGTGTTAAAATTTGTACGGGCTCGCCATTTTTTTGGGCGGCAATGGCCTCGATGAGTGGCAATCCGTGCACGCCGATCATGCGGCAAGTTTCGATGTCTTCGTCAACAATCCGCTGCGCTTCTGCCCAGGCACCCTCCACAAAGTCTGCAGCTTCGTCTAGGGCATTGCGCATGCGGTCTAGCGCCCAAAATAAGTTGACTGCCGTTGGGCGCGATGCGCGCAGCGTACAAAAAGCCTCATCTAAGAAACTGCCATCTAGGCCTTCATGGACCATTTGGCGTACGGCCAAGAATATTCCGTAGGCTGCGGTAGCGCCAATGAGCGGTGCTCCGCGAACGGTCATGTTGCGAATGGCCAAGTCGGCGTCTTTGTAGGTTTGCAGTTTCACCACCACAAACTCGTGTGGCAACTGACGTTGGTCAATGACTTCCACATCGCGTTGTGGGGTGGTCCAGATGGTTCTAAATGTTGTTGACATAGGGCATAAAATGAAAAAAGCCCGTTTGAACGGGCTTTCTAAGTTTGTATTAAAGGCCGAAAGCCGTTTTGATTTGGTCTACGTAATCGAGTTTTTCCCAAGTGAAGAGCTCTACTTCGCGGCTCACTTTGCTGCCGTCTGGCGCTGTGAAGTGTTTGGTCACGACTTCATTGGTGCGTCCCATGTGGCCGTAAGCTGCCGTTTCTTGGTAAATAGGGTTGCGCAATTTGAGGCGCTGCTCGATAAAGTAAGGGCGCATGTCGAAGATTTCGCCAATTTTGATGGCCATATCGCCGTCGCTCATTGCTACTTTAGAAGTGCCGTAAGTATTGATATACAAACCACAAGGCTCCGCCACACCAATGGCGTAAGAAACCTGTACAAGTACTTCGTCGCACAAACCAGCGGCCACCATGTTTTTGGCAATGTGACGCGTTGCGTAAGCTGCTGAGCGGTCTACTTTAGATGGATCTTTTCCGGAGAAAGCACCACCGCCGTGTGCACCTTTACCACCGTAGGTATCCACGATGATTTTGCGTCCGGTGAGGCCGGTGTCACCATGTGGCCCACCGATCACAAACTTACCGGTTGGATTGATGTGATACGTAATGGCGTCGTCGAATAAAGCTTGCAAAGCAGGCTTGAGTTTCGCTTTCACACGTGGAATCACGATTTCGATGATGTCTTTTTTGATTTTTGCCAACATTTCTGCTTCTGGAGCAAAATCGTCGTGTTGGGTAGAAACAACGATGGTGTCGATGCGTTGCGGCACGTTGTCGTCGGAATATTCAATAGTAACTTGCGATTTGGCATCTGGGCGCAAATAAGGAATGAGTGCCGCTTCGTTGTTGCGAATAGCAGACATTTCTTCTAAGATTTTGTGAGCCAAATCTAAGGCCAATGGCATGTAGTTATCTGTTTCTTTGGTGGCGTAGCCAAACATCATACCTTGGTCACCAGCACCTTGGTCTTCTGGGTTGCTGCGTTCTACACCTTGATTGATATCAGAAGATTGTTCGTGAATAGCCGATAAGATTCCACAAGAATTGGCATCGAACATGTATTCCGATTTAGTGTAACCAATTTTGCGAATGGTTTCGCGGGCAATTTTTTGAACGTCGAGGTAAACGGTAGACTTGACTTCGCCTGCCAATACCACCTGACCTGTCGTCACGAGGGTTTCACAAGCCACTTTTGAACTCGGGTCAAAAGCCATAAAGTTGTCAATGAGTGCATCTGAAATTTGATCAGAGACTTTATCTGGGTGCCCTTCTGAAACGGACTCGGATGTAAATAGGTATGCCATGAGCTTCAAATATTAGGTCGCAAAGTTACAAAATAAATTTGCTTTGCTCGCGCGCTTTTCTGCGCAGCAAAGGATTGGGTCGGTAGCGGTCTTCGCCGTATTCGGCAAACAAAGTTTC
>JBFYPV010000169.1:0-3210 GCA_041303085.1 Crocinitomicaceae bacterium | reverse complement strand
CACAGCGACAAAATTCGCGTTGTGAGCGTTGCCGACCTCTTTGCAGATGTCATCAAGCGTTTGGTCAACAACGAATCGATCAGTTCACATTTTGTAATCTCTTAAATAAATATATAACATGAAAACAGCACATTTGAGCGGTTCGCTCCGAGCGAACGTAGGGAAGAAGGATGCTGCGGCTTTGCGTAATGCAGGCCTAGTTCCTTGTGTGCTTTACGGTCAAGGTGAGCAAACTCACTTCTCAGTAAAGCGAACAGCAATTGACAAAATCGTTTTTTCTCCTGAAGTATTTCAGGTTGCCCTCGACATCGAAGGTAAAAAAGCAGTTGGCATCATTCGCGAGTTGCAACAACACCCAACCAAAGACACCATCCAACACGTTGACTTCTACGAACTCGACGAAAACAAAGAAGTACGTGTCAAATTGCCAGTTCGCATCACAGGTTCTTCTCGTGGTGTAATGGCCGGAGGTAAACTCATGACCGTTTTCCGTCAGTTGCAGTGTATTGGCTTGCCAAGCGCATTGCCAGATGCCATCACCTTAGACATCACCAAACTTCGTATTGGTCAGTCTATCCGCGTGAGCAGCATCGAAATCCCTGGCGTACAATTCCTAGATCCTGCTAACGCAGTGGTTGTTTCAGTCAAAATGGCTCGTGGCGCTGTCAAAGGTGCTGACGCCGGAGACGACGAGGACGAAGAAGAAGAAGCATAATCTGTTTCACACCCATAAAAGAAACCGCCCAAAAGGCGGTTTTTTTATGTCATCAAAAAAGAAACTCATGAACTAGCAAGTCATTTGTCACTTTTCTTCTTTAATTTCGTTCAAATTAGATATGGCCAGCCCAAGAACCCTCATTATTATTCCCACTTATAACGAACTTGAAAACATTTCCAAAATGGTTTCTGCCGTTATGGATCTGCAACAGGGTTACCATATCCTCTTTATCGACGACAACTCCCCCGATGGTACGGCTGCGCAAATTGAAGCCCTCATGGAAAAATTTCCGGCGGTTTTTCTCGAAAAAAGACCCGGCAAATTAGGACTCGGCACCGCCTACATCCATGGTTTCAAATGGGCCCTAGACCGCGACTACACCTACATCATCGAAATGGACTGCGATTTCTCTCACAACCCCAAAGACCTCCCCCGTTTGGTCAAGGCTTGCGAAGAAGGCGCCGATTGTGCCATTGGCTCTCGTTATGTGCGCGGAGGTAAAGTCAGAAATTGGCCCCTCAAACGCATCTTAATGAGCTATTTTGCCAGCGTTTATGTGCGGCTCATCCTCCTGATCAATATCAAAGACACCACCGCGGGCTTCAAATGTTACCACCATAAAGTCCTCGAGCAAATTCCGCTCGAGCAAATTCCTTTTAAAGGCTATGCCTTTCAGATCTGCATGAAATATGCAGCGGTGCGCCTTGGTTTTAAAGTCAAAGAAATCCCGATCACATTTATAGATCGCGTTGTTGGCGAATCCAAAATGAGCAAAGGCATTTTCAAAGAAGCTTTTTTTGGCGTTTGGCAAATGCGTAAAATGAAATGGAAATAAAATAGACATGAAAACGATCATCAAGAACGGAACTATCGTCAATGAAGGCAAAAGATTTACGGCTGACATCCTCATTTCTAATGGCAGAATCGAAAAAATTGCTGGACAAATATCCGTCACTGAGAAGGTGCAAGAGGTCGATGCCAGTGGCCTTTTGATTTTACCCGGCTGCATAGACGACCAAGTTCACTTTCGCGAGCCCGGCCTTACGCACAAAGGCAATATTTATACAGAATCTCGTGCAGCTGTTGCCGGCGGCATCACCAGCTTCATGGAAATGCCAAATACCGTTCCAAACGCACTCACCCAAGACTTACTCGAAGACAAATACCAAATCGCTGCCCAAAACGCACTGGCCAACTACTCGTTTTTCATGGGCGCCTCCAATGACAACCTCGAAGAAGTACTCCGCACCGACACCTCCAAAATTTGCGGTGTCAAGGTTTTCATGGGCTCCTCTACGGGCAATATGCTTGTCGATAAAGAAAGTGTCTTAGAAGGCTTGTTTGCTCGTGTTGGGGCGCTCATTGCTACGCACTGCGAAGACGAAACAACCGTAAGAGCCAATTTAGCTGCATTTCAAGAAAAATACGGCGACCAAATTCCCGTGAGTGCACACCCACTCATCAGAAACGAAGAGGCCTGTTATTTGTCTTCTTCTAAAGCCGTTGCACTCGCCAAAAAACACAGTGCGCGTCTGCACATCCTGCACATCTCTACCGCCAAAGAAACAGCGCTATTTGAAAACACGCTGCCCCTAGAGCAAAAGAAAATTACGGCTGAAGCTTGTATCCATCATTTATGGTTCAGCGATGCAGACTACGCCGCAAAAGGCAACCTCATCAAATGGAACCCCGCTGTTAAAACTGCTTTTGACCGCGAAGGCATTTGGGAGGCACTTTTAGACGACCGCATCGACGTCGTGGCGACCGACCACGCACCTCACACCATTGAAGAAAAAGCACAGCCATATGCTACTGCACCTTCGGGAGGGCCACTTGTTCAGCACGCGCTTTTGGCCATGCTCGACAAAGTACAAGAGGGTAAAATCACTTTGGAGCGCGTCGTCGAAAAAATGGCGCACGCACCCGCAACGCTATTTAGAATCAAAGAAAGAGGTTATATCCGCGAAGGTTATGCTGCCGATTTAGTACTTATAGCGCCCACTCCAAACAAACCGGTCAGCAAAGCAGATTTATTATACAAATGTGGTTGGTCTCCGTTTGAAGGACATCAGTTCGCCAATCATATCCACAGCACATACGTCAATGGCAACTGTGTATATGCCGACGCCAAAATCATTGAGCAAGGACCTGGCCAACGCCTCTTATTTATCCCTAGATGATCTTCTTGCGCTTTTTAGTCTGCGTGATTTTACTGAGCGCTTGCCAACACAATGCTGTTCCAGAAGGCATTCTTCCCCTCGCGCAAATGACACCATTAGTTGAGGAAATTACGTTATTGGAAACTCATTACCAAAGCAAATTCGGCGTGCCCGGCCAATACAAAGCAGCCCTAGACCTTTCGGTTCAACGCGTTTTCAAAAAAGCTGGTTGTACCAAGCGCACTTTCGAAAAGAGTTTGAAATATTATGCCGCTCATCCGGCGCTACAAAAAGAACTCAACGAGCAACTCCTGACGGCTTTGAGCAGAAAAA
>JBFYPV010000168.1:0-5235 GCA_041303085.1 Crocinitomicaceae bacterium | reverse complement strand
TCTTGAAACTTACTCACAAAAGATGCGCCCAAAACAACATCTAGTTTTTTGTCTTTCAAGATGGCTAAGCCTTCGTTGAGGTGCCACTCGGCGTCTGTTCCGCGAACAAGACCTGCACCATGGACAATTTGCCCTTGTTGAAAAGACAGGCGTTGGGTGCCATATACGCCTTTGACAACAACCCCTTTACCGGGTCTGAGCACAATGCGCATGCCGTCGAGTAAGTTGTCGTAACCTAAATTGCGGTCTTCGTAAGTTCGGAGTGCTAAACCGCTGCCAAATTGCTCGTAAAATGTACCGAGTGTGACATCTACAAAATCATTTTGATAGCCAACATAGCGCATCCCGATACCCGTGCCGTCGAAACGATTTGGATAGCCTTGAATACGCGGCAAATAGGACTCAAAACGCATGCCTGCCTTGAAATTTCCTTGCGTGTAAAAGACGTTCATGTAGGAATTGAGCAAGCCTTTTTGAATGGGTTGCTTGGCGTTGATAATGCTGTCTTCGTTGAGGTATTGAAAGACGGTTTCCATATTGCCGGTGATGTTACCTTGCGCAAAGGAAACCTGACTCAGCAATAAGATGACAAAGAGTGTGCGTGCGTTTTTCATGTATTATTTTTCGCTCAATTTGAGCAATTCTTGATAGAGTTTTTCTTCGTCGCCGGGTGCGTAATTGTTGTGCGAATAAACAATATTGCCATTTTTATCGACTAAAAAAGTATGCGGAACGTTGTTGACGCCCATAGCGCGTTTGAAATCCCAGTTGGGATCCATCAAGACGGTGTAGTCCCAGGCTTTGCCATTTACATAAACTGGAACCTGACTTTTTGTTTTTTCGTCGTCGATGGCAATTGCCACTAAAGTAACACCTGTTTCGGCAACCCAATCTTCATAGACTTCGTGGATGGTGTTCAATTCTTTTTTACATGGCGCACACCAAGTTGCCCAAAAACTAATGATAACCGGGCCGTTGGCCGTTAATTCAGCTGTATTGATGGCCTTGCCTTTCATATCGACCAGCTTCACAGATGGCACTTGTTTTTGATTGAGTGCTGTTTCTGCATTGCCTTCTTGAGCAAGAAGTGTTAGAGAAAAAGTGCTAGCGAGTAGGAGTAAAAATAATTTTTTCATGATTTGAATTTTTCTGGGCGAGACAAAAACCTTGCCGAATTCAAAAGTAAGAAAAAAGCAGCGATGCAAAAAATGGCTTAGATTTTGATAAGTGCGGTGAAAAGCTTATTTTTGAACAAAGTGTATTTTCATGAAAACCTTATTTCTTTCTCTCTTCTGCCTTTTGAGTGTCGTCAGTATCGCACAAAACAATATTGTCATTCACCTCGACGGCCAAACTGCTGATATCTCTGGTCAAACCCATACAATGCTTGCACCTTCCTCCGCTTCATTCGATGTGCCGTTTGATATCGTCAACAACACTGGTTCTGCTGCGCAGTGGCGCATTACCCGCAAACAACTAAATATCCCTACCGGCTGGACCGACGCGCTTTGCTGGGGGCACTCCACAGATCCATTTGGTGGTACTTGCTATTCTTCTAGTCAAATGAATACCAATCCTTGGACCACACCTGGTACGCAAACTGTGCTGTTCAACATCAACGATGGTGAATACGGCAAAATGAAAGTATCTGTCGATCCAGAAGACAACACCTTCGGACAAGCTCATTACCGTTACTACGTCACTACCAACGGGCTCACTATGCTAGACTCCGTTGACCTCGTAGTCGACTACCTTGCAGCAGTTAAGCCAGCAGTCAAAGAAGAAATCAGCATTACAGTTTCTCCAAACCCAAGCACAGAATACGTCAACATTCAGTTTACCGGTGTGGAGCAAATGCAACTCAAAATGGTAGATGCCTTAGGCAATGTCATTACCCGTGAACTCCTCACTTCTAACCGCAAAATCAACGTGAGCGACCTCAATAGTGGCATCTACTTCCTCGTATTTGAAGCGCCTGGTTCCAAGAGCATTACGCGTAAATTGGTTGTCAGACACTAATGTCCAAGCGCAAACCCAAAGCACCCGCAGCTCAAGCTCCTAGAAAAAAAGCAGGCATTACCACTTTGGTGATGCGCATCTTCGAACAAAACCCTGGCGTTGAGCTCACACATAAACAAGTTTGTACCCTACTCGATGCCCGCGATGCGCGTGCGCGTCAAGTCGTTTTCGATTCCTTGAGCGTACTAACCAACAAAAAAGCGGTTCAACGCATCAACCATCACACTTATAAATTAGCAGGAGAAACCACGCTATTAGAAGGGACCATCTCCATTACCCAGCGCGGTGCCGGTTTTGTTACTGTTCAAGGTTATGAAAAAGACATCTACATCGGAAATTCTAATGTAGGGCAAGCCCTTCATGGAGACACCGTCAAGGTGCGGGTTTTCAAGCAAGGAGCTAAGCGAGACGAAGGCGCTGTTACTGAAGTAACGGAACGCGATCGCATTCAGTTTGTTGGTACCATTCAAATTCGCAACAATGATGCCCTGATGGTTCCTGACAACGCGCGCTCAGGTGTAGAAATCAAAATACCCCTCGACAAACTCAACGGTGCGCTCCACGGCGAGAAAGCACTTGTCAAGATTACCGTTTGGCCAAAAAGTGCCGAAAGGCCTTATGGCGAAGTCTTGGTGCGCTTAGGTAAATCTGGTAGCAACGAAACAGAAATGTTGTCGATCCTTTACAACCAAGGCATCAATCCTATTTTTCCAGATGCCGTCATGGCCGAGGCAGAACTCATCGGAATAGACCTCGATCCAAAAGAAGTAGCACAAAGGCGCGACTTCAGACCCATTCTTACTTTTACAATCGACCCCTTCGATGCCAAAGACTTCGACGATGCCATTTCTTATCAAGAATTAGAAAATGGTCACTTCGAAATAGGTGTGCACATCGCAGACGTCAGTCATTACGTGCGGCCGGGTTCGGCCATGGACCAAGAAGCACTCTTGCGCTCCAATTCAGTTTATCTAGTAGACCGCGTAATTCCCATGCTTCCAGAGCAGCTCAGCAACCTCGCTTGCTCACTAAGGCCTCACGAAGACAAATTTGCTTTTTCTGCGGTATTTGAACTCGACGACACCGGCAAAATTTACAAAGAATGGTATGGCAAAAGCGTTATCCACTCAGACCGTCGTTATACCTACGAAGAAGCACAAGAAATTTTAGAAGGAAACCCCGGCGACCACGACACCATTTTGCGTAAAATCGATGCGTTGGCCAAAATTTACCGCAACCAACGACTCAAAAATGGCGCACTGAGCATAGAATCAGAAGAAATGCGCTTCAAGCTCGACAACGAAGGAAATCCTGATGGCGTTGTCATCAAAACCTCTAAAGACGCGCACAAACTCATTGAAGAATTCATGCTCCTCGCCAACCGCAAAGTGACCGAGTATCTTTCTCCAAAAAAGAAAGGGCAGGAGAACTTCCCCATGATTTACCGTGTCCACGATGTTCCGGACCCTTCCAAAATGGAACTCTTTGCCGTCTTTATCGAAAAATTTGGGCACAAGGTAGACATCAACGATCCGCTCAATATTGCCAAAAACCTCAACGCACTATTTGAAGAAATTCGCAGTGAAAACGAGTTCTCATTGGTGCAGTCCATGGCCATCCGCTCCATGGCCAAAGCAAGCTACGACACCCAAAACATCGGGCACTACGGTTTGGCTTTCAAACACTACTCACATTTCACCTCGCCCATTAGACGCTACGCCGATTTAGTGGTGCATCGCATACTTCAAGAAGAACTCACCACCAAAAAACACAAATATGGCGGTGAATTAGGTGCAATCTGCCAACGCATCTCTAAAAACGAACGCAAAGCAGCTGAAGCCGAACGCGAATCCACGAAGTTTTTTCAGTCGCTCTACGCCATGGAATTTGTAGGCGAAGTATTCGAGGGTACAATTTCCGGAATTGCAGAACACGGTATGTTTGTTCGAATGGATGAAAACTTCTGCGAAGGAATGGTACAGATGATGGCTATCCCCGGAGACCGTTTCTACTTTGATCAAGAGAAGTTTCAGCTAGTTGGTTCCAAAACCAAAAAGACATATCAATTCGGAGACCGCGTCAGGGTGCGCATCGATCAAGTGAGCACTAAAAAAAGACAAATAGATCTAGAATTGGTTGTCTCTTAAGCCTTCGCTTTTAATACAAGAAATTGTTATAGGGGTACCTGACCTTAAAGATAGCTTTCACTTCTTTGTACAATACTTCTTTGAGCTCTTCGACATTTTCTTTGTCGGTGGCAGAAATAAAAACACAGTTAGTTTTACCCATTCTTGACATCCAGGACTTCTTGAGTGAGTCTAGTGTGCGAATGTCTTCTTCAGGCTCGTTGAGGTCGGCAAGTGGTGGTTGATAAGCATCAATTTTATTGAAAACGATAATCGTTGGTTTCTCGGTGTTATCGATTTCATTGAGCGTTTCATTGACTACTTCAAACTGCTCCTCAAAATTGGGATGAGCGATATCCAAAACATGAATGAGTAAATCCGCCTCACGCACCTCATCAAGTGTAGACTTGAAAGATTCCATGAGCTGCTGGGGTAATTTACGGATGAAACCAACGGTGTCCGTCAACAATAGGGGCATGTTGTCAATGACTACCTTGCGCACTGTTGTGTCGAGTGTGGCAAAAAGTTTGTTTTCAGCAAATACATCAGATTTGGAAAGCAGGTTCATGATGGTGCTCTTGCCAACGTTGGTATAACCCACAAGCGCCACCCGAACGAGTTGCCCACGGTTGCTGCGTTGCACGGTCATTTGTTTATCTATCTCGCGCAAGCGTTCTTTCATGAGTGAAATGCGCTGCTGAATGATGCGTCGGTCGGTCTCGATCTGTGATTCACCAGGCCCACGCAGACCAATTCCTCCTTTTTGACGTTCCAAGTGCGTCCACATGCGGGTTAGACGCGGAAGCATATACTGCAATTGCGCCAACTCTACTTGGGTTTTGGCATGGAAACTGCGCGCCCTGCTGGCGAAAATGTCGAGAATTAAAATGGTTCTGTCGAGGACCTTACATTCGAGTTCTCGCTCGATGTTGCGCAACTGTGAAGGGCTGAGTTCGTCGTCAAAAATAATGAGTTCGATATCTAGCGCCTTCATGTATTGCTTGATTTCTTCTAGCTTTCCGGTTCCGACGTAAGTACGCGGATTCGGATAAGGCAGTTTTTGAAAGAACTTCTCGACGGTGATGGCGCC
>JBFYPV010000167.1:0-12278 GCA_041303085.1 Crocinitomicaceae bacterium | reverse complement strand
TGGTCAAAGTATTTGGCGCAATTGGGGTGCTCCACTAGGCAAGCCTATTTCTACCTGGGGTTACTATGCCTACTGGATTTACTACCTCGACGACGCGTATCAAACAGCGCAACTTGCCACTCTACTCACTGATTTGGAGCAGCCACAGGGAGAGAACGAATTTGAACTTTGGCTCAAAAAAGAAGCGCGTGTCAAGATAAATGAAGTGTATAATTTAGTGGGTACGCATTATTTCAGAACAAACAATTTAAAAGCGGCGCTCCAAACTTTTGAGAAGGCACCCGAAAAGTACTGGAGAGGAGCACCTTTTGATCGCCATTTGCGCGTCAATCCGTTTTACACGACTTTTTACCAAGAACACCAGCAAAATAGAGCCGATAGCGCGTGGCTTACCAAGCCGCAAATGCTCAGAAAAGCGCTGCGCTTGCAGCAAGCGTATCAAAGAGCCACAGGAGATAACAAAGCGCGCTATGCATTCTTGTTGGGTAATTTTTATTTCAACGCAACTTACAGAGGAAATGCTTGGCTGCTCAGGCGCTACGAATGGTCGACAGATCAAAGACCAACTGCGCACCCAGACGAGCGGGAATACAATAGTTGTTTCATAGCGGAAGGTTATTATTTGGCAGGTAGTAAAGCAGCCAAAAACAAGCAAATGAAGGCGTTTTTATTGCGCATGGCAGCCAAATGTAATCCAAAATACAGGAAAGTTTTACGTCAAAAGTATCCTGAATATGGAGAAGAATTACTGAGTTACTGCGAAGAATTCTACAGCGGCTACCATAAACATTTCAAATATTTCAAGCGCTAAAAAGTACTGAAAACACCCAAGTAATTTTACTGAAAGCGCTTGATGCCGCCCTCCAAGAATTGCTTATATGAATTGATGTCTGGGGTGTAGCCAATAGCTTTGGTGAGGTCGTTGCCTTCGTGGTCAGTGACGACATATAAAGGCTGTTGGAAACTCTTGTAGCGCGTCATTTGGTAATCGGCCCATTTGTTGCCAACCGTGCGGATTGGGCCACTGAGTTTAGACACGCGCTGTTCGTTTGCAGGCAGCATTTCGCGGTCGTCTACATACAGGGAAATGATCACAAATTTCTTTTGGAGCATGGGGCGAATTTCGTCGTTGGTCCAGACCGTACTTTCCGTTTTGCGGCAGTTCTGGCAGGCGTGGCCTGTGAAGTCGAGCAAGATCGGTAAGTTGCGTTTTTTGGCGTAAGCGCGTCCTTTTTCGAGGTCGTGGAATACGAGAATAGAGCCGTCGCCCACCGGATGCATATCGGCAGCGAATTGTGCAGAAATGGAATCTTCTACCAAACCGGTTTCTTGGCCGCCATTGACCCAACGGAAGTTGTCTTCGGAGTGCGTGCGCGGTGGTGCTATACCGTCAATTAATGTAAGTGGTGCGCCGAACATACCCGTAAAGAGGTACACAGAAAAGACCAAGGCGATGAGTGCAAACATAAAGCGCGTGACGCTCAGTTTTTGCACAGGAGAGTCATGGGAGAACTGCAATTTGCCGAGTAGGTAAATACCCATGATAAAGAACAAGACGAACCAAATACCCACAAACCACTCGCGGGTGAGGAGGTCCCAGTGGTAGGCGAGGTCTACGGAAGACAAGAACTTGAGTGCTAGTGCAAGTTCGGTGAGGCCAAGAACAACTTTTACAGAATTGAGCCAACCACCAGATTGCGGCAAGCTGTTGAGCCATCCTGGAAAAATCGCAAAAAGGGTGAAGGGAATGGCGAGTGCCAAAGAAAAACCGGTCATGCCCACGGCTGGCGTGAGGTAAGAGCCAGATGTTGCCGCCTCTACGAGCAAACTACCGATGATCGGGCCCGTGCAAGAAAAAGATACCAGGCCTAAAGTAAAGGCCATAAAGAAGATACCGAGGTAGCCACCGCGGTCTGCTTGTTGGTCCATTTTGTTGACCCAAGAATTGGGCAACTGGATTTCAAAAGCGCCGAGGAAAGAGAAGGCAAACAAGACGAAAATACTGAAGAAGATGAGGTTCATCCAGACGTTGGTAGAAAGGTCATTGAGGCCAAGTGGGCCCATGATGGCCGTGAAAACCAAACCAAAAGCGACATAAATAAGTACAATTGACGCACCGTAAATGAGCGCCTTGAAAATTCCTTCGCGACGCGTTTTAGATTGTTTGGTAAAGAAAGTAACGGTCATCGGGATCATCGGGAACATACAAGGCGTGAGCAAAGCCACAAGTCCCGCAATAAAGCCCGCAATGAAGATCACGACATTCGAATCTTTTTTCTTTTCCTTTTGCTGAATAGGTGCTGGCGCTTGGTCCACACTTGTTGGTGCTGCGCTGGTGTCTGCATTGGCCGTTTGAGCTGTTGTTGTGGTGTCTGCTGCAGGAGCTGCCGCTCCAGAGGCTTTGTAGCCACTCACTTTGAATTTGGCAGTATAATCAAATGGGGGCAAGCAACCTTCGTGGTTGCAGAGTTGGAAAAACAAAGCGCAATTAGCGGTGAAAGCTTCGTCTGAAAGGATCTCAATTTTTTGCTTGAAAATGGCTTTTTTTTCAAAATAAAGGGAGGTACCGAGTTCATCTTCTTGAACCAATGGAACCCCGACCTCAAAGGTTTTGCCAACCGTTTTATAGTCTTTGCTCGCCTTGAACTTGAACTCGGGAACAATGCCCGTGCCGTCGGCAGCCATAGGATCATGTTTCAGTGAAAAGATGTGGTATTCGGGCACGAGTTTGCCCGTGAAAACCAAATTGGCATGGCTTTCATCAATTTTTTCAACGGTTAAGTTCCATTTGATAAATTGACTCATAAAGTCTTGGGCGCTACTCGTTAAAGTCACGCTTAAAAAGAGGAGGCTAAGGAAAAAAGCTTTCATTGGTCTTGATTTTAATTTTTATAAGGTGTCACCTTGATTTCAAAAGGGATGGTTTTGGGCGGCAAACAACGCTTGTCGTCGCAGAGCATATAAGTGAGCTCGCCTTTTACGCTAGTTGGTTTTTTGACAGAAATGGGTGCAATAAGGGCATATTCCTTTTCAAAATAATAGACTGTGGCGCCAAAATTAGGATCATAGTGCTCAATCATTTGGCCAACTTCTATCCAGGGATCGGTGAGGTTGACGGCTTTGTTTTTTTCTAATGTAATTTGGGTAGGTATGGGGCCTGCCTCTGGTTCGAGATGGATGGAGTAGATATGCCAACCTGTTTCGATTTGCGCTTTCGCTTCAATACATCTAGAAGAATTGAGGCCGAAAGTCCATTGAATCTTCTCCTGACCAAAAGCCCAAGTGCTTAGCAACGAGAAGAATACAAATGAGAGCAGCGCAGTTCGCATGAATTTAAAACTTTGAATTCTCGAAATTACAAAAAATATTGTCAGCGCTGTGTGCCTTTTGTTACCATTTGAGTCTTGGATCTGCAGCAGTGGCTTGCCCAACGGTATGGCCCGCGGCCAAATAAAAGGAACCGGCCATGGCGATCATGGCGGCGTTATCTGTGCAATAGCTCATTTTGGGAATACTGACCTTCCAGCCTTTTTCTTTCTGAGCAAGCAGGCGTTTTCTGAGTTCAGAATTGGCCGAAACGCCACCGGCAATGGCAACTGTTCGGATACCCGTTTCTTTGACCGCTTTTTCGAGTTTGGCCATCAAAATGGAAACAATGCTATTTTGGATGCTCGCACAGAGGTCATTGCGTTGGTCTTGGCGCAAGTTGGGTGTTTGTTTTTCGGCCGCTTGCAGTGTGTAAAGGATGGAAGTCTTTAATCCGCTGAAACTGAAATCGAGGTCTTTGATCTGAGGTTTGGCAAATTCAAATGCCTTTGGATTGCCGAGCGCTGCGTATTGATCAATTAATGGCCCGCCAGGGTAGGGCAGACCAAGCATTTTTGCCGCTTTGTCGAAGGCTTCGCCCGCGGCGTCGTCTATGGTGCTGCCAATGACTTGCATATCCAAAGCGTCGTTGATGCGCACAATTTGGGTGTGTCCGCCGCTGACGGTGAGACACAAAAATGGAAAGGTGGGCGCGGCGTCGCTGGCGTCTGCGATAAAATGCGCTAAAATATGTGCTTTCATGTGGTGAACGCCTACGAGTGGAATGTCGAGCGCCAGCGCAAGTGCTTTGGCAAAGGAGGTGCCCACGGTGAGTGAGCCCATGAGCCCTGGCCCTTGCGTAAAGGCAATGGCGTCGAGGTCTGAGAGCGAGAGTTGGGCGGTTTGCAGTGCGGTTTGCACCACCGGAATGATGTTTTCTTGATGGGCGCGGCTGGCCAGTTCGGGTACCACGCCGCCGTATTGTTCGTGGACGGCTTGCCCAGCAATGATATTGGCACGAATTTCGTTGCCGACGAGGATGGCCGCGGAGGTGTCGTCGCAAGACGACTCAATGCCTAGTATAATCTTGGGTTTTGCTGTCAAAAGATTGCTAATTTTGTAACAAACATGACAAAGGTACTCAAAATCGCGGGCCTGACGCTTGCCATTCTCTTGGAGTGGTTGCTGATCCTTGTCATCTTTTTGGTTTTTGCCATCCGCAGTTCTTGGGTACAGACCTATCTCGCCAACCAAGCCACGTCGTTTTTGAGCAAAGAGCTGCAGGCCAAAGTGCAAGTTGGTGCTGTAGATATCGTCTTGTTTAGGTATGTCGACCTCAAAGATGTTTACCTAGAAGACCAAAAACAACAGCCCATTCTAGCGCTCAAGCACCTCTATTTAGGGCTCAATCAATTCAAATTGCTGCAAAACAAATTGCTGATCAATGAGCTGCGCTTGTATGGCGGTAAAGTCAATCTGTCGTTAGATCAAAAAGAGGGGCGTTCAAATTTTGCCTTTATCGAAGATTATTTTGCTTCGGATCAGCCCACCAAATCAACGACCGATTTTCAAGTCCAACTAGCCGAGCTTTCACTAGAGCACATCGATTTGAGTTACCACGATTTGCGCAAAGACACCCTTGCCTTTGGCCTAGACTACGACCACATTGAGCTCAAAAACCTTTCTTTGCAAGCGACCCAAATTCAATCTGTCGGTGAATCGTTTAAATGTCAAATTCGCCAACTCCAATTCAAAGAGAGATCGGGCTTTGAACTCACTGAGCTCACTGCTTTTGCGAGTTTTTCGGCAAACGGACTTTTACTCAAAAATGCGGCATTGCGCACGCCAAATAGTGTTGTCCGCATTCCGAAATTGGCACTGCGCACCAAAACCAGTTCGGACTTCAATGATTTCGACGACCGCGTGATCTTTGATGGCGTGCTGGCGCCTAGCCGCATTTGGCTCCACGACATCGCGTATTTTGCCCCAGATATCCAAGGCATGGACCAAACCGTTTTTGTGTCGGGCTTGGTCAAAGACAAACTGCGCAACCTGCGCATCCAAGCGCTCAATTTGCGTTTTGGCAAGCGCTCCCAAATTCAGGCCAACCTGCGCTTACCCGATTTTCGCAAGCCAACGGCCCAACTCTGGTTAGACGAAACCATCACCAAAGCTTATCTAGATCTAAAGGATGTACAACAATTGCACTTGCCAACTGGTCAAGGTGCCATTGAAATTCCCGAAATGCTTCAAAAAGCGGCTTTTGTTTCGCTTCAAAATGCCAAACTGAGCGGAACGCCATCCAATCTTCAGGTTGCCATAGATCAAGCGCAAACGGCATTGGGTAAACTCTCTGTTGCCCCGATCACTATTGCCAACACACCTGATTTACTCATGATTAGCGGTGTAGCCGACTCTAATTTTTTGAACCTCCATCAATTTGAATTGGGTCAGTTGTTAGACATTTCAGAAATTGGCAAACTAAGCGGTACTGCGCAATTTAAGCTCTCCCTAGACAACGCCGGTGACCTGACCCTGCAAAACACAAGCGCGTTGCTCTCCCAATTGGAATTGAACAACTACAATTACACAGGTATAGCCATCCAAGAAGCGAATATCCAGGCAGACCAACTCATTGCCAAGCTAGACATCGACGACCCGCATTTGCAAATGAACAGCATTCTGCAATTGGGCTTAGGAGCAGCACCAAGTTACCAAGTTCAGGCCGAAATTTTGTCTGCAGACCTCTCTGCGCTCCATTTGAGTTCGCTCCCAAATGACCAACTCAGCGCGCGGGTCAACATCGGTTTCGAAGGCCCAAGTTGGAAATCTGTTGTCGGTTTTGCGAGTCTGAGCGATCTCCGTTACCGCGCCGACGACCATCAAATTTATTCCGAACTGGCCCAAATTCACTACCGTCAGCAGGCAGACTTCATCAATGTCGACCTCAGTAGCCCCATCCTCGACTTCAATATCAAGGGCATTTTAGATGAGCAAACTTTAGTTGCCGACCTCACGCATCACTTGGCCATTTTGTATCCGCCAATAGAGGGTCAAGCCCGCGATTTCAAGCATTCCAATGCGCAATTTGAATTCAGTTTGTTGGCCCGCAACACCCGCGAACTGCTCAATATCTTTTTGCCCGAACTCGAGCTCGCTCCGGCTACTTCTATCACCGGTTCTTTCAATTCCAAGATGGAAGAACTCAAATTGGGTCTTACTTGCGCTCGCTTGGCTTATACAGACTTTGAATTCGAAAATATCGTTTTCAACCAAACCATTTTGCACGACGAAGTCAATGGCCAACTTGCCGTGGGTCAATTGCTGGTTTCGGACTCTACTTCTTTTCACGAGCTCAAGTTGGTGAATACCGGCGCCAATGGGGTAGTGGACGCCGTGCTTTCCTGGGACCCCAACACCGATGACTTCTCCGAGCTCAAATGGCGCACCACCATCTTGCCCAACGACTACGTCAGCTTTACGCTCCAACCTTCATTTTTCACGATCAATGGGGTAGAGTGGAAGGTAGCCAATCAGTCGGATATCACGGTGGCTACAAAAGATGTCAGTATCAATGACTTTGAATTGCACCGCGGTTACCAACGCATCAAAATCAATGGTTGCTTGTCTGAAAATAAACGCGATCAATTGCGTTTTGATGTCCTCGGTCTGGATCTCGGTGAGTTGAGCTCGTTAATGGGCTTGCCTAACCAGTACAGCGGCCGTTTCAGCGGCTGGGGCACACTCGCTACACCTTTTACAAACCTGAGCATCGCTGCCGACGCCAATTTGGAACAATTGCAAATAGACGGCCAAGCCGTTGGCGACATCATGCTGCATACAGACTGGAACGATGCCAGAGAAAGCATCGTTTTGGAAGGCACCCTACAATACCGCAACGAACGCACCTTTGATTTCGATGGCTTGTACAAGCTCAAAGAAGACGAACTCGACCTCGGGCTCAATTTCAAGCAAACCGACATCTCTTTTGTCAATGCATTTTTAGATCCGGAAGTAGTGAAGGGCATCAAAGGCAAACTCAATGGGCGCTTGCGTTTGAGCGGTAGTCCGGACGAGCCCAAACTGATAGGTAAACTGCGTTTGCAAGAAGGTGGCGCAGAAGTGGCTATTCTCGGGGTCAATTACCAGTTAGAGGGCCTTATCCAGGTTACTGAAGACGCTTTTTTCCTAGACAACATTCCAATCAAAGATCCAGAGGGCAACACCGCCTATCTTTCGAGTGCCATCAACCACAGCAATTTTGACCGCTGGAACTACGACATCCAGATCAACTTCGAAGACGACCTCAAGAAAATAGATCCGCGCAACAATCAGTTGGTGCCGATCGATAAATTCCTCTTGCTCAATACCAAATACAGAGAAGGAGACGTCTATTACGGCAAGGCGTACGGACGCGGCACAGCCAACATTTTTGGCACCATGACCAACACAGAAATCACCGTAGACGCCACTACCCGCAAAGGCACAGAGGTCATCTTTCCGATGTACGGCATGTCTGAAATTAACGACGACGATAATTTTGTTCAGTTTGTGGAGCGCGGCGTCAGCACACAACTCGCACAACAAGGGCTAGATTTTACGGGCCTTTACCTCGACCTCAATTTTCACATTACCCCGGACGCCGGTATGAAACTCATCTTCAATGAGCAAACCGGAGACGAAATCACGGCAAAAGGCAGCGGAGAGCTCAATATCAAACTCGATCAGTACAACCAACTCACCATGAACGGCCCTTATGTGATTGCCAAGGGCAGCCGATATAACTTTGCTTTAGGATCCATTAAGCAAACTTTCGACATCGAGGCAGGTTCTAAAATCGAATGGACCGGCGATCCGTACAACGCCGATATCTCTATCAATACGGTAACAGCCAAGCGCGCTTCTATTTTGGAGTTGAGTCCGGAAATCCAAGACAACACGCTGGTCAATCAAGAGATTTTGTGTTACCTGAAGCTCAGCGAGTCTTTGCTGGCGCCCAAAATCACTTTTGACCTCGTGGCACCGCGTGTCACCGAAACCGGTAAAGCGCTCATAGACCGCGTGAAATCAGATCCAGATGAGCTCAACCGTCAGTTTTTTTCTTTGCTTCTGGTCAGTAAGTTTCAGCCGCTCAAAGGCAGCTTATCTGCAGGCGGTTCTGCAGCCCTAGACTTGCTCGAATCTCAGATCAATGCGGCTTTAGGCAAGCTTTCAGACAATTACATAGTCAACGTTGACTACGGCGCCGATGCAGCCGCTGGCGAAAGCAAAGTAGAGGTCGGTGTCGCCAAAGGATTCCTCGACGACAAACTCGTGATCACGGGCAGCTTTGGCGTAGAGAACCGCAGTGCGGCGGCCAATGGCTCTCAGGCCTACACCAACTCCATGATTGGCGATGTCAATATCGAATACAAAATCCAAGACAACTTCAGGGTGAGGGCCTTTAATCAGTCCAATACCAACTCAGTGAATGAAAACCAAGGTCCGTTCACACAAGGTTTTGGGGTCTCTTATTACGAAGAATTCCATCGTTTCTCCGATTTGGCTTTTGTCAAGCAATTGAAACAGCTGCTCACGAAGTCTCCAAAAAAATCGGGGCAACCCCAACCCAAAAAACACAGACAACCTGTAACTTTACCACAAGATGAAAAAAGTACTAGTAGCCAATCGCGGCGAGATCGCTCGACGCGTGCTTAGAACCCTCAAAAAAATGGACATCCGCAGTGTGGCCATTTATTCCGATGCCGATGCCAACGCACCGCACGTATTAGAAGCCGACGAAGCCGTATACGTGGGCAAAAGCCCTTCGGCTGAAAGCTATTTGCAGCAGGATAAAATCATTCAAATTTGCAGAGACCTCGGCGTAGACGGCGTGCACCCCGGCTATGGTTTTCTTTCTGAAAACGCAGGTTTTGCGCGTCAGCTCAAGGCAAATGGCATTAAACTCATTGGCCCTTCGCCAGAATCTATGGAGGTTATGGGAGACAAACTCTCGGCCAAACAAGCTGTTAAATCTTACAACGTACCGCTCGTGCCGGGCGTAGATGAAGCCATCTCCGATGTGCCGGCCGCCAAAAAAATTGCTGCAGAGGTGGGTTACCCCATCTTAATCAAGGCTTCTGCTGGTGGTGGAGGCAAAGGCATGCGTTTGGTGCAAAATGAAGCCGAATTCGAAGAGCAAATGACGCTTGCTCAAAACGAAGCCCGTTCTTCTTTTGGCGACGATGCCGTATTTATCGAAAAATTCGTAGACCAACCCCGCCACATCGAAATTCAAGTATTCGCAGACCAACACGGCAATGCCGTTTATTTGTTCGAGCGCGAATGCTCTGTGCAGCGCCGCCATCAAAAAGTAGTAGAGGAGGCGCCAAGTGCGGTCCTGACCCCCGAGTTGCGTCAGCAAATGGGAGAGGCAGCCGTCGCTGTTTGCAAGGCTTGCAATTACGAAGGAGCCGGAACGGTTGAGTTTTTGATCGATGCCAAACTCGATTTTTATTTTCTAGAAATGAATACCCGCCTGCAGGTAGAGCACCCTGTTACCGAAGAAATCACGGGTCTCGACCTCGTAGAGTGGCAAATTCGCGTGGCTCGCGGTGAGCGCTTGCCAAAATTACAAGACGAATTGTCTATTCACGGACACGCCATTGAAGTGCGTGTATACGCCGAAGACACACTAGGTGGTTTTACCCCTGATATCGGCTCCCTAGACCGCTACCGTATTCCGTCTGGGCGCCACATCCGCGTTGACGACGCTTTTGAAGAAGGCATGGAAATCCCAATTTATTACGACCCAATGATCGCCAAGTTGGTTGTTTGGGGCAAAACCAGAGCCGAAGCCATTGACCGCTGCATTGCCGCCATAGACAACTATCAAATTTCAGGTGTCAAAACAACCTTAGATTTTGGCAAGTTCGTCTTGAAGCATCCGGCTTTCCGCAGTGGGCACTTCGATACCAATTTTGTCAAAACACACTTTTCAGATCCGGCGCTACTCAAAGACGCCATGCAAGAAGAAGAGCGCGCTTTGGTTTATGCACTCGACACCATTTGGCAAGATGTTCAGGCATTTAAGAAAGCAGCTTACGCTTCAAGAGACATCACCTCTTCTTGGAAAAACCAGATTAGATAAAAATATTTACAAGGGGCCAAATTGGCTCATGAAAAAAACGTACTTTTACGGCGCAAATTTGACAGTATGAACTTACACGAATTCCAAGGAAAAGCAATCCTCAAAAAATACGGCGTGGCCGTGCAAGAAGGCATTGTTGTTGACAGTATAGAGGCGGCTATTCCAGCAGCTAAACAACTCACAGAAGAAACCGGTACATCCTGGTATGTGATCAAAGCCCAAATTCATGCGGGTGGTCGTGGTAAAGGAACTGTCGAAGAAACAGGTTCTCACGGAGTGGTTCTTGCCAAAGGCATCGACCAAGTTGAAGAAAAAGTAGCAGGTATCCTCGGTGGTCACCTCACGACGCTTCAAACCAACGGCAAAGGCAAAAAAGTCAATCAAGTACTCATTGCCCAAGACGTTTACTACCCGGGCGCATCAGAAGTACAAGAATTTTATATGTCTGTGCTCCTAGACCGCGAGTCTGGCCGCAACGTCATTATTTATTCTACAGAAGGTGGTATGGACATCGAGCACGTTGCCGAGCACACCCCAGAAAAACTCTTCAAAGAACACATCGATCCACGCGTAGGCCTTCAAGGCTTCCAAGCGCGCAAAATCGCTTTCAACCTCGGCTTGTCTGGCGAGGCTTTCAAAAATATGGTCAAATTCGTTCCTGCTTTATACAACGCATATGTAGGAATCGATGCATCTATGTTCGAGATCAACCCATTGTTCAAAACTTCCGACGACAAAATCATTGCGGTAGACGCCAAAGTGAGCCTAGATGGCAACGGTTTGTTCCGCCATCCAGACCTCGCTGCGCTGCGCGACAAATCTGAAGAAGATCCAACAGAAGTAGAAGCCGATGAAGCGGGTCTGAACTTCGTTAAATTAGATGGAAACGTAGGCTGTATGGTCAACGGTGCTGGTTTGGCAATGGCTACCATGGACATCATCAAGTTGTCTGGCGGTAACCCTGCTAACTTCCTAGATGTCGGCGGAACTGCCAACGCAGAGCGCGTAGAAAAGGCCTTCCACATCATCTTAAAAGATCCAAATGTAAAAGCGATCCTCATCAACATCTTTGGTGGTATCGTTCGCTGTGACCGCGTTGCACAAGGTATCGTAGACGCCTACAAAAACATCGGTCAAATTCCAGTTCCAATCATCGTTCGTTTGCAAGGTACCAACGCCGAAGAAGCGAAACGCTTGATCGACGAATCTGGCCTCAACGTACACTCAGCAGTTCAATTGCAAGAAGCTGCAGACTTAGTGAAAGAAGTTTTAGCTTAATTTTCACCACATATCCAACTCAAAAGCCATCTTCGGATGGCTTTTTTTGTTTTTAATTATTTTATGCAAATCATAAATTATATAAATAAAATCGAATGGATTAAAAAGGCCATTTTTGCGTCAAAATTGACTTTATGACACGCATTACAATCGCAAAAGGAGATGGCATCGGGCCAGAAATCATGGAAGCTACGCTTTCTATTCTAGAAGCAGCAGGCGCACAGCTTGCTTACGACGAAATCGAAATTGGTGAAAAAGTATATCTAGCAGGCAACACCGCAGGAATCAGCCCAGAAGCTTGGGATACCATTCGCCGAAATAAAGTCTTTTTAAAAGCACCAATTACCACACCGCAAGGCGGTGGCTACAAAAGTTTGAATGTCTCGACACGTAAATTTTTGGGTCTTTACGCCAATATACGTCCTTGTTTCATTTTGCATCCGTATGTGTCTACCAAACACCCCAAAATGGATTTGGTGATCATCCGCGAGAACGAAGAAGATCTTTACGCAGGCATCGAACACCAGCAAACCGATGAAGTAGTGCAGTGTTTGAAGCTCATCAG
>JBFYPV010000166.1:0-5884 GCA_041303085.1 Crocinitomicaceae bacterium | reverse complement strand
AGACGAACGCAAATCGGGTTCGGAAACGATTTCGAGTAGGGGCGTGCCGGCGCGGTTGAGGTCCACGAGTGTGTCGTAAACATCGACGTCGTGGATGCTTTTGCCCGCATCTTCTTCCATGTGAATACGTGTAATTCCAATAGATTTTTGCGCGCCTTCTTCGGTGCGGATCAGGATTTGACCACCTGTACAAATTGGGGTGGTGTCTTGGGTAATTTGATAACCTTTTGGAAGGTCGGGGTAGAAATAGTTTTTGCGCGCAAAGTATTGTGCGGGTGCTATCTGACAGCCGCAAGCAAGTCCGAGTCTGATGGCAAAATCGATGGTTTTACGGTTCATGACGGGCAGGGTGCCTGGGTGGCCTAGGGTAATGGCACTCACGTTGGTGTTGGGTGCTGAACCATAGGCATTGAGGTCCGAAGAATAAGCTTTGGTTTGAGTCAGGAGCTGCGCATGGACTTCAAGTCCGATGACGACCTCATAACGATCTCTGAGCGTTTGTTCCATGCTGGAGTAGTGTATTAGATGCTGGAAATGAGTTCTTTCATGATGTGCGTCATTTTGGGCTCTTGACGGCTTGCCACTTCAATGACATCTTGGACACTTACTTTTTTGATTTTGCCCGGCACACCTAAGTCGGTGATGATCGAGATGGCAAAACAAGGAATGCTCATGTGGCGTGCTACAATGACTTCAGGAACGGTAGACATCCCGACTGCGTCGGCGCCAATTGTGCGCACATATTTGTATTCAGATGGCGTTTCGAGGGTCGGGCCAGTGAGACCAGCATAACAACCAATCGCAACGCGAATGCCTAAATCTTTGGCAATTGCAGTGGCTTTGTCGATCATTTCTTGATCGTAAGGATCGGACATGTCTGGGAAGCGTGGGCCGAGCTCGTCTATGTTTTTACCGATCAAGGGGTTGCCCGGAAATAAATTGATGTGGTCGTTCATGATCATGATTTCACCCACCTCAAAATCTGGATTGACACCCCCAGAAGCGTTGCTGACAAAAAGACGCTCTATGCCGAGGAGTTTCATGACGCGAACGGGGAAGGTGACTTGCTGCAGCGTGTAGCCCTCATAATAATGAAAGCGACCTTGCATCGCGACCACATTTTTGCCGCCAATGCGACCAAAGATGAGTTTTCCAGAATGGCTTTCTACGGTAGAAACCGGAAAGTTCGGGATGTCTTCGTAGTTGATTTCGTCGATGATTTCGATTTCCTTGACCAAACCACCCAAGCCTGTTCCTAAAATGATACCAATGCTGGGTACAACATTTGTTTTGCTTTGAATGTAGGCGGTACTTTCTTTAATTTGAGACAACATAAGCGCTAATAAATTGATTAAATGCAGCTTGTTCCAACCATTGGAGCTCGAAAGTCAACAGATACCAAGGGTACTTTTGTCGGTCTTCGGCGCTCAGTAAAGATTGAATTTTGACCCAATCTTTGGCGGTTGTCACAATTGCAGAATTTGCTGTGGCAAAGGTATCAAAAAAATGGTGAATTTCATCCACGTTTGCCTGTGTGTACGCGTGGTGATCCGGATAACTAATGTGTTGAATGCGCACATCTTGAGCGAAGGCTTCGTCGAGGTAACCCGGTTTGGCAATTGCACTCACCAGTAAAACGTCTTGAATGTTTGCTACTTCAGCGCTTAGGCTAATCAGTGGCTTGTAGGCATACCTCGAAAAAAATACCGGAATATTCCACTTTTGATACTGTTTGGCAAATGCAGTGGGGTCAAAAGTGTCAAACGGTGGACATTTGGTAATGATCAGTGCGTCTGCGCGCTTTAGGCCGCCTTTGTGCTCTCGCAAATTGCCTGCGGGTAAAAGCGCATCTTGATGCAAAGGCTGCGCAAAGGTTGAAAGCACGAGGTTCAAGCCTGCCCTGACCCAGCGGTGTTGAAAAGCGTCGTCTAATAAAATGAGCGATTCCGGTGCGGTACTTCTGAGGCGTTGGACGCCGTAATGTCTGTTTTCACAAACGGCAAATTGTGCGTGCTGGTGGTATTGCGCAAACAACATACAAGATTCATCGCCCACTTCTCGAGGGGTTTTTGCTGCATCTAGCAAAATGAATCCGGAGGTTTTTCTGCCATAGCCACGGCTCAAAACCTGAACTTGGAACTGTTCGGAAAGTTGTTCGATGAGATAGCCGACATGTGGCGATTTGCCGGTGCCGCCAACGGCAATATTGCCAATGCAAATGGATTTACCGGGAATGGCTTGGGTGCGGAAAATTTGCAGCTCAAAACAGCGGTTGCGCAACCAAATCACAGCGCCGTAGATCAGCGCAAAAGGATATAGCGCCAGCCTGCGCATCTTACTGTACGTGGTAGTCTGAGAATTCTTGCTCGTCGGCGTAGTAGTAAATGCGCACCATTGCGGTGTCGTTTAAGAAGTCGATTTTGCCAACCTCCACACGATTGATAGTCAGGCCTGTGCGTTTTTCGAGGTCTGCCTTAAGTAAGTCGTGATTTTCTGGCTTGATGAGGTCGATGCGCTCGTAGTTGATGGTTTTGCGGGTTTCGTGCTTCATTAGCCATACATTTTCGAGGATGTACGTGAGTAAAACGATCGTCACGTTGATGACCGCGACTTCCGAAATACTGAGCTCGTTGGAGGCCAAAGCATTCACAACACTAATGCCAATGATCATGAACAAATACGTCATTTCTTTGATTTCAATGGCGTCTGTGCGGTAGCGGATGATGCCGAAAATAGCAAATAGACCCAAGCCCATTCCGGTATCGATGTCCATTTGCATGAGGCCAAAGCACAAGAAGAAGGTGATGGTTCCGATCAAGTAGTAGGTGAAAAGGTAATCTTTGCGACGCGTTTTGGTGTAATATAATACACGGATGAGGATGGTTAAAAAGAACAGGTTGATGCCCAAACGCATGAGCAATCCGTAGAAATCTTCACTGAACCAAGTGATGGTATTTGGAGAAATGGCTTTTTTGAGGGGGAGCAAGAAAAATAGGTCAGCTAGCATGGTTGATTTTATTTAAAAAGAGGAGCTTCTTCTTGAAGCGATTGAATTTGAGTACTTCTTCACCGTAAATTTCTACACTGCCAATGCAATATTTGGAGAGGCGGTAGGGTCTGATGCGTTCCTTTTTCATGAGAATATAAAAAGGAGAATTGCGGTCTAGGGATTCTTGTTTGAGTTCGGCAATAACCAATTGTTTGAAATCCCGCTTGACGTCGCCCATGTGAAAATTGATGCCGAAATCTAGGGTAAGGCGTTCTTTACTTGTTTTAGAGACGAGGGTGATGCGCTGAAAGGCATTCCACATAGTGGGTTGCAATTGGGCATCTTCGTTGAGTTGTCGGCGCAGGAAGTCGCGCTCTTTTTCGTCCTGAAGCTCATTGAAATCATTGGTCAGGATGCGGCGTTTGTCGGTCCGGCCTTTGATTTTGTGCTTGATTTCTAAAAAATGGATATTGGATTCGACGTATTTGCGGATCCGAACTTTGTAGCGGTCGGCCTTCCCGTTGTGGTGATCTCGAAAAAAAGAAAAAGATGCGTCGTCAAAATAGAGGCTTTCGTAATGCGGCAACATAGTGCCTTCGACCTTTAAAGCGCGGTAATCGGCAGCCAAAATGGGCAAGAATCGGAGTAGGTCGTCTTGGCGAAAAGCAAACTTGGTGTCTACGCGGTTCATCAGGTTGACATCTGCCATTTCCCGGAGGTCAATGGGGTCAAACTGCTCGATTTCTGTCTTAATATTGCTCATCTATGTTTTCCAAAAATAACAAATTCTTAGCTGATTGCTTACATTTGCTTCATGAAGTTCAAAATTCTCTTACTCGGCTCGGGTGAACTCGGAAAGGAGTTCGTCATTGCGGCCAAGCGCTATGGACAGACCGTGATTGCCGTCGATAGCTATGCTGGCGCGCCAGCGATGCAAGTGGCAGATCAGTTCGAAGTCATCGATATGTTAGACGCAGCCGCGCTCGATAAGGTTGTAGCCAAGCACCAACCCGACATCATTGTGCCGGAAATTGAAGCGATCCGCACCGAACAATTTTATCAATACGAGGCCCAAGGTATCCGCGTGGTACCGAGTGCAAAGGCGGCAAACTATACCATGAACCGCAAGGCCATCCGCGACCTCGCCGCAAAAGAAGTCGGGGTGCGCACGGCGCCGTATCGCTACGCAACTAGTTTATCTGAACTCCAAGAAGGCGTGGCTTTTTGCGGCTATCCTTGTGTGGTGAAGCCTTTGATGTCCAGCTCTGGCAAAGGGCAATCTGTGATCCGCACCGAGGCCGACATCGAAAACGCTTGGAACTACGCCATGGAAGGTTCCCGAGGTGACCTCAAAGAAGTCATTGTAGAGGGCTTCATCAATTTTGACTACGAAATCACGCTACTCACCGTGACCCAACAAAACGGCCCCACCTTGTTTTGTGCGCCAATTGGCCACCGACAAGAGCGCGGCGATTACCAAGAAAGTTGGCAGCCAATGCCCATGAATGCGGCGCATCTCGCCGAGGCACAAGACATGGCCGCAAGGGTTACTGCTGAACTCGGAGGCGCGGGCATTTGGGGCGTGGAGTTTTTCATTACCCCAGAAGGCGCTTATTTCTCAGAATTGTCTCCGCGTCCGCACGACACCGGAATGGTGACGCTTGCAGGCACGCAAAACCTCAATGAATTTGAGCTGCATGCCCGCGCTGTTTTGGGCTTGCCCATCGCTGAAATCCGTCAGGTTCAGAACGGTGCAAGCGCTGTGGTTCTAGCCACTCAAAATAGCGAAAGCGCGCCTCAATACCGCGGCCTTGATAAAGTACTTTCAGATCCAAATGCCGAAGTGCGCATTTTTGGCAAGCCCACAACTAGGCCCTACCGCCGCATGGCAGTCGCTTTGGCTTTTGGCCCCGAAAACGTCGAAGATTTGGTTCAAACCGCAAAAAAGCATGCGGCCAATATTCAAATGGCTTATGCAAATGAGAAAATGAATTAATTTCAATGATTAAAATAGAATTATACATGAAATCTTCTTTACTGCTCCTTTTTTCCTTTTTGTTCACGCTTGGCGCGAGTGCCATCGAACTGCGTTATCATTTATCGATGCCGCAACCCAATTCTCATTATTTTGCCGTCAAGATCGATGTGAACAAAAACGACCAAGCCACCCAAGAGTTCAAGCTACCGGTCTGGACGCCCGGTTCTTATTTGGTGCGCGAGTTTTCCAAAAACCTCAATCAGGTAAAAGCAATTGACGCTAATGGAAAAGCGCTTAACGTCAAGAAGAAATCAAAAAATGCCTGGGAGGTCGAGTGTGCAGATGCGGTTTCTTACACCGTTTTTTACGAAGTATATGCTTTTGAGCTTTCGGTGCGCACACCTTTTCTCGACAACACCCACGGTTTTGTGCCCGGCGCAGCGGTTTTTATGTACACCGAAAACAGCCGCAACCAACAAGGGGTGGTGAAGGTGTATCCGCATCAGTCGTTTAAAAAAGTGAGTACAGCCTTGCCAAGTGCTGATTTCAAATCAGAGCCGGGCTGTCAAACGTTTGTATTCAAAGATTACGATCAGTTGGTCGATTGCCCAATTGAGATTGGCAACCAACAGGAATTTAGTTTCACCGCTGCAGGTGTCAGACATCGGGTCGCGATGTATGGCGAGGCCAATTACGACGTCAGCCTCTTGCAACGCGATATGGCTAAAGTAGTAGAGGCCGCAACGGCTGTTTTCGGAAGCAACCCCAACCAAGATTACCTTTTTATTATTCACAACGTTTCGGACGGTCAAGGCGGCCTTGAGCACATGAATTCTTGCGTCTTGAGCGTGAGTCGTTGGTCTTACACGGGTTCGAATTACATTGGCTTCATCAACTTAGTAGCGCATGAATATTTC
>JBFYPV010000165.1:0-14726 GCA_041303085.1 Crocinitomicaceae bacterium | reverse complement strand
GATGCGCAACTCAAACAATTAGCAGCAGGACTTGTTAAAAGCGGATACGGAACCTATTTACTCCAACTGCTCCAAAAATAAATGAAAAGTTTAGCGACCTACAGCGCCTACCTTGAAAGCGCGCTCCAACAAGACCACTTCCCAGAACAACCTGCCAACTTATACGATCCGCTGCGCTATTTTCTGCAGTTGGGGGGCAAACGCATGCGCCCAATGCTCAGCTTAATGGCCTGTAAATTTGCAGGAAGCGCCATGGAAAAAGCCTTGCCCGTAGCGCTGGCAGTGGAATATTTCCATAATTTTTCACTGATCCATGACGACATCATGGACGCCGCCCCTCTTCGCAGAGGGCAGGCAACAGTGCATGAAAAATGGAACACGAACATTGCGATTTTATCCGGTGATGTGCTACTAGTTAAAGCGTATGATTATTTGGCAAGCTATGATGCCGACACGTTTCAACAGCTCTTCAAGGTATTCAATCGAACCGCAGTTGAGGTCTGTGAAGGCCAACAGATGGACATGGATTTTGAACAACTTTCTGAAGTAAGTGAGTCTGCATACCTCGAAATGATCCGACTCAAAACGTCCGTGTTATTGGGTTGCGCCTTGCAAATGGGCGGAATTGTAGGAGGAGCCGCGCAAAAAGATGCACAATTACTTTATGAATTTGGTGAACAACTCGGCTTGGCGTTTCAAATCCAAGACGACATCTTAGATTTATATGGCGAAAGCGCCCAAGTTGGCAAGCAAATTGGCGGCGACGTTTTGGCCAATAAAAAGACCCTTTTGTCGATCAGTGCAAAAAGAGCAGCAAGTCCTGAGCAGTTAGCAGCGCTTCAAGAAATTGAAAATACAACCAACCCTCAAATAAAGGTCGAACGGACTCAAAAAATATACACCGAACTAGGGGCACATGCCTACTGTGAAGCTCAAATGGAATTTCATCACAATCAAGCACTTAACGCGCTTGAAAACATTGAATTACCTAATTCTAAGGCAGAACTCATAGAACTCGCGAATTTTTTATTTACTCGAGCTTATTAACCAAGTAATTTTTTGAATTTTCGTTATATTTGCGTTAACTATCTAAAATATCAACAATGAAAAAACTTTACGTATCTTTTCTTGCCGTCATGGCAGCTGGTACTTTTCATGCACAAGTGAAAAGTGTCAATGCGCCGCGCCTAGACAAAAAAGCTTCTTTTGAAGTAGGTTCTAGCGTAGCTCACAAGCCTTCAGCTGAGGCGAAAGCAACCACCATTTGGTCTGACAACTTTTCTACTGCAGCCAACTGGACAATCGCAAGCACAGGTTCTAACCAAGAGCAATGGAACTTCACAACAGACCCAACAGACATTCCAGTATCTGCTCTGAGCCCATTTGCTTCACCAACTGCAGCAAACGGTTTCTTGTTTGTGAACTCTGACGCGAACAACAGCGGCGACATGGATGGTACTCCAATCATCACAACTGCAACAAACGTCGGAACAATCGACTGCTCTGCACACAGCGTAGTGAAATTAAAGTACAACCACAACTTCCGCTGGTGGCACGACACCCGTGGCGTTCGCGTTTCTGGTGACAACGGTGCTACTTGGACAGAATTCCTTATTTCTGACGAAGTAGATTACTTTACACCAAACCAAAACTCTGCAAACCCAGAAGTAACCATCATCGATGTATCTTCAGTTGCTGCAGGTTCTTCACAAGTGAAAGTACAATTTTACTACAACGACAACGACTACTGGGCATGGTACTGGGCGGTTGACGACGTTGAACTTTATGTACCTGAAGCAAACGACCTTAAATTGAATGGTGTCCTTTGGGGATCTACAGGTTTCTGGGCTGAGCGTTTGGCTTACTACCAAGTTCCTACCTCGCAAATTACAGAAATTGAATTTTCTGGTTTGGTAGAAAACATTGGTGCCCAAAACCAAACAGGTGCAATCTTTACAGCCACAACCGGTGCTTTCTCTAGCTCTTCTACAGGTGCTCCTGTTAACGTTGGTTCTATTGACACACTCAATTGTACAACCTCACTTACACCTCCAACTACCATTATGAACCACGTCCTTTCTGGCGCAGTAACAATGGATTTAGTAGACGGAGACGCAACAAACAATGCACTCAACGGCTTTGCTACACTTGCTGTAAATCAGTTCGTTTATTCCCGTGACAACGGTACTGCATCAAACGGTTCTTTCAACGGCGGTATGGGCTTTGAAGTGGGTAACATCTTTGACATCTTCGCCAACACAACAATTGGTGGTGGTTCAGTTTACATCAATAGTGCTGCTGAAGTAGGCGCTGAAATGTACCTCAAGTTGTATTCTATCGACCCAGCAACTGGTGATTTCCTTTACGTAGACGAAACTGGTCCTTATGTATTGACTGCAAACGATATCGACGCTGAAGTAACACTTTCTTTCTTAGGTGGTAACTACCCACTCAACGCTGGCGAAGCTTACCTTTTGGTAGCTGGTTCTAACGGTGACGGCGGTGCAACAAACGACCTCGTTGTTGGTACTGCTGGCCCTGCTGCAGTTCAGACTTGTTACTACTACGACATGACTGACCTTACTTGGTACTACACAACATCACAACCAATGGTACGCATGAATTTCGATCCAGCTTTGGGTATGAATGAAGCGGCTAACAACTTTGGTCTTGAAGTAGCTCCAAACCCTGCAACAGACGCTACAAACGTTACTTTCAATGTTAAAAACACATCTGATGTCATCATCAATGTAATTGACATGGCTGGTAAAGTTGTCGCTACACAAACTTTGTCTGGTGTGAATGGTACACAAGCTGTTGAAATCAACACAAGCGCTTTGAACAGCGGTATGTACACTGTAAACGTTAATGCTAACGGTACAGCAGTGAGCAAAAAATTAGCAGTTCGCAAATAATACTTCCCCAACGGGAAAAACAAAGGGAGCTTTCGGGCTCCCTTTTTTTATGTTCAAAAAATAGTGTTGTTAAGCGTTAACTCAGACTCCAAGCGTTAGCTCAGATTCATAACTTTACCTCAGACTGAAAGAAAGGACTTCGTCTATAAAAGCGTCTGGCGCTTCGGCATGCACCCAATGCCCAGCGTTGGGAATAGAAGCCAGTTGAGAATCTGGATAATAACTTTCCAATTGCGCGCTGTCTTCGTCGAGGATGTAATTAGAAAGTAAACCGCGGATAAAAAGCGTGGGTGTAAAAGACTCGTGCTCCGGGAGTGCAGCCAAAATTTCGGGCATGCTGGCCTCGAGTACCGGAAAATTAACTCTCCATGCCAGTTTACCCTTTTCTTCCCAGTATAAATTTTTGAGCAAAAACTGACGAATGCCCTCAGACTCCACAAAAGTTTGAAGAATGGCCTCGGCCTCGCTTCTGGCGCTCATTTTGCTCAGGTCGATGGCGTGGATAGCCGCAAGGATGTGCGCGTGATGCGGCGGATATGCCTTTACGCCCATGTCTACAACAATCAGTTTTTCGATGAATTGCGGATAGCTTTGGTCGAAATGCATGGCGAGCTTTCCGCCCATGGAGTGCCCGAGGAGAATGGGCTTTTCAATATGGAGGTCGGCAAGCAACTCATGAAGATCTTGTACCATGAGTGCATAAGAAAATTCAGCTGACCAAGGGGAGTGTCCGTGATTGCGCAAATCGACGAGCGTTACTTCGTAGTACTCAGCAAGTTTTTTGGCGTGTGTTTGCCAGTTATCCGAAAAGCCAAACAGGCCATGTAAAATGACAAGTGGTTTTCCTTGACCTAGTTGTCGGTAATAAAGTTTCATCGGAGTGCTTGAGCTTCGCCGATTGTTCTGACGCTAAATTGCTGGTCATTGATTTGACTCAGGATTTGCAGCATTTGCTTGGGCGCAATTTTTTGACGGTCGTAATGCACTTTAATGGTTTGCTCTTTGAGCGAATCTAAATAATTGACCTCGACGCGCTCCACCGCGCAGGTTTCTTTGAGTGCTTTTCTGATACTCCCGCCACAGCCCATCTGACAAACCATTCCCTTTACCCCAAGTGAAACAGTGCTGTTGGGCACGACTGTTTTACAAACCTTTGCCTGTGTATGCTTTTCTTGGTTTGGTGCCGCTGTTTGACTACAAGAAATCATTAAAAAAAGGAGGGTCGGGAGGAGAAGTATTTTCATGAAACAAAATTACTCAGGATATTGCGAATGTTCAAGTCTTTACTTAGATTTGTTCAAACTTGAAAATTATGAAAAGACTATTTTTTATTGGCTTGGCTACTTTAGCAGTAAGCTCAGCTACACTAACCTCTTGTAGCAAATACGAAGAAGGTCCGTCATTGGCTTTGTCTTCAAAAACTTCGCGTTTGGCAGGATCATGGAAACTAACCGCTCAAACCACTAATGGTGTGGCTGATGCCTTGACTGGCCTTACCCAAACCATGACAATCACCAAAGAAGGTACTTACAGCACTGTTATCAATTACAGCTACATGGGCTTTAATTATACCAACGACTTCACTGGTACTTGGATTTTTTCAGATGACAAAACGCAACTCATCACTACAGTTGATGGCTTAACCGGCACAGAAACACAAACTATCGTGCGTTTGGCTGGAAAAGAACTCAAATTGAAAGCAGTTGACGGTTCTGAAACCATCATTCAAACTTTCACTGCGCAATAAACGCAAATCCAACTTTGAAATCAAAGCCGCAATTCGTTGCGGCTTTTTTATTGACCAAAAAGTAGTACATTTGAAAAAAAACACAAAATGAAGTCTGTTCTCTTTTCACTTTCTTTATTGACCGTAGGTCTTGTAGGCTGTTCCAAATTTAGCGAAGGCCCTTCTTTTTCTATTCATTCAAGAAAAGCGCGTTTGTGCAACGATTGGAAGCTTTCTGACTACGTACTCAATGGCAATAATGTCTTTGATGCAGGCGTAACCACAAAAATGAGCATTGACAAAGACGGCACTTATTCTATCTCAAATTACGCCAACGAACTCGGGCAAATCCAGGGCACTTACAGCCACGGTACTTGGGTTTTTGGAGAAGACGAAACCAGTGTGTTTTTCTATGCAGACACCACAACCGTGAACCCAGTTCACGAATACAGTGTCAAAGAATTGCGCAACAAACGCTTGGTGCTAGAAGAAGAAATTTTTCAGACTGGTGCCCAACACCGCCTTACATTTATTCAACAATAAAGAGAAAGGTTTTCAGCAAAACAGCTGAGCAACATCTAGATTTATTTATTACAAATAGAAAAGTGGACCCTAAACAAACTTAGGGTCCACTTCCATTTGATGGCCGCACGATTTACAGGTGCGGAGGTCTTCAGACCCATAGAATTCTTTGAAACGAGGTAGAAAATCTTTTTCGATATTTTCTAATGGAAAGCGATAGGTGTGTAGGTGCGTATTGCATTTTTCACAAAACCACATGAGGCCATCTTGCAAATCTGTGCCTTTGCGCACGCGTTCGATGACCAAACCAATGGTGTTGGCTCCTCTGGCAGGTGAATGTGGTGTGTTGGCTGGCAACAAAAACATTTCACCTTGCTTCACGACAATATCTTTGGCCTTTCCTTCGTGCTGGATCCGAACCGTTACTTCGCCCTCTAATTGGTAAAAAAGCTCTTCACCTTCGTTGTAATGATAGTCTTTGCGCGCATTTGGGCCAGCTACTACCATGACAATAAAATCTCCGGCCTCTTTGTATAAGTTCTTATTAGATACAGGCGGCTTGAGCAAATCTCGATTGTCGTCGATCCATTGCTGGAGGTTAAAGGGTGCGAGCATGGCCTAAAAAATTAAGCGTTGAGGATACCTCTGGAAATCACAATTTTTTGGACTTCAGAAGTACCTTCATAAATTTGAGTGATTTTGGCATCGCGCATGAGGCGCTCTACGTGGTACTCTTTAACGAAGCCGTAACCACCGTGGATCTGAACAGCCTCAACGGTTTGTTCCATCGCTACTTTAGAAGCGTAGAGTTTGGCCATTGCGCCAGATTGATCGTAGTTGCGACCCGCGTCTTTGTCTTGAGCTGCCTTGTAAACTAACAAGCGCGCTGCTTCAATTTCGGTAGCCATATCGGCTAGTTTGAAAGCAATAGCTTGGTGCTTGAAAATTTCTTTTCCGAAAGCCTGACGCTCTTTTGCATAAGCCAAAGACAACTCTAGGCCACCGCCTGCAATACCGAGTGCTTGTGCAGCAATACCAATGCGGCCGCCAGAGAGCGTTTTCATGGCAAATTTGAAACCAAAGCCGTCTTCGCCGATGCGGTTTTCTTTTGGAACTTTGACGTCGTTGAACAACAACGTGTGGGTGTCGCTACCGCGGATACCCATTTTGTCTTCTTTGGCGCCGATGATAAAACCTTCCATACCGCGCTCTACGATGAGTGCGTTGATCCCTTTGTGACCAAGTTCTGTATTGGTTTGTGCAATGACCAAATAAACAGACGCCGATGAACCATTGGTGATCCAGTTTTTGGTGCCATTTAAAAGGTAGTGGTCTCCCATGTCTATAGCGGTAGTGCGCTGAGAAGTGGCATCAGAACCCGCTTCTGGTTCAGAAAGGCAGAATGCGCCGATTTTTTCACCTTTGGCCAGCGGAACTAAGTATTTTTGTTTTTGTTCTTCAGAACCGAAATTCTCAAGACCCCAGCAAACCAGGGAGTTATTGACAGACATACACACTGAAGTAGAGGCGTCTACTTTTGAAATTTCTTCCATGGCCAGCACATATGACAAGGTGTCCATGCCGCTGCCTCCGTATTTTGGATCGACCATCATGCCCATAAAACCGAGCTCGCCAAGTTGTTTGATTTCTTCGGCTGGGAACTTTTGTTGGTTATCGCGTTCGATAACACCTGGCTTTAGGATATTTTGTGCGAAATCTCGGGCGGCTTCTTTGACGGCGAGGTGCTCTTCAGTGAGTTCAAAATTCATGTTGACTGATTTATTTTAATTTTGACAAAAATAAACGAAATCCGATACTCTTGAAAGCAAAAACCTACAATAATATGCAGTTATTAGGTCTGATGTCTGGCACCTCGCTCGACGGGCTCGATATCGCACATGTCGCTTTCGACTTTTCAAATTCAGAACAACCTGAATTTAAGCTACTTAATCAGCATACTTTTGCGCTTCCACAGCCGATTTTTGAGCAACTTTTTCAAATCTTCACCCTCGGTGCACAGCAAGTTTTTGAGCTCGACCAACAAATAGCCCATTTTTATGCCCAATGTGTGCAAGATTTCATGTTGCAATTTGGCATTGAGCAGGCAGCAATCACCGCAATTGCGTCTCACGGACAAACCATTTTTCATCAGCCAGAAAAAGGCTTCACCACGCAAATTGGTTGCGGCGCCACGCTCAATTACCTTACCAAAATTCCGGTCATCAATCAATTTAGAACGCTAGACGTCAGTGCAGGAGGGCAAGGCGCGCCGCTTGTTCCGATCGGAGACCACTACCTCTTCTCGAAATTTGCAGACGGTTTTCTGAACCTTGGTGGGTTTGCGAATATTTCTAGCCAACAAAACGCAATACCACTCGCCTATGATATTGCACCCGCCAATTTACCCATGAACCGCTGGATGCAAAGCATAGGTAAGTCATATGATCAGAACGGAGCTTTGGCACGTACTGGAAGTGTGGATTTGGCTACTTATCAAAAAGTGATGGATCTTGGATTTTTCCAGCAAAGCGGACCTAAATCCTTAGGAACGGAATGGCTGGAGCAAGCGTATTTACCGCTCTTTGAAACCCTCTCCCTTGCAGACCGTTTGCGCACCCATGTTGAAGTACTTAAAACTTTATGCATCAAGCATTTTGAAGTGCTTGACTTGCAAAAAGTTTACCTCACAGGCGGCGGCGCGCACAATCAATTTTTAATCGAAACCATTCAAAATGCTTTCGTTGGACAACTGGTCGTGCCAGTGCCAGCGCTGATTGATTTCAAAGAAGCCATCATTTTTGCATTTTTGGGCGCGCGCCACCTCAGAAACGAAACCACAACCCTCCAAGCGGTTACCGGAGCCCAAGAAGCCTTGCGCACAGGTGTCTTGCATGACTACCAAGGTGTCCTCCGCTAAAAAATTGAGCCCAAACCGCGCAAAAATGGTATTTTTGCAACGCTAACCACATCAACAATTCCACATGAAAGACCTCCTCTCCAAATTTGAAAATAAAAGACCTGAAATCGTTTTTGAATGGAAAGATGCATTGACTGAAGCCGAAGGCTGGGTAGTGATCAACTCTTTGAGAGGTGGCGCAGCCGGAGGAGGAACGAGAATGCGCGTTGGCCTCGATAAGCGAGAAGTTGAGTCCTTGGCCAAAACCATGGAAGTCAAATTTACAGTAGCGGGCCCAGCCATTGGCGGCGCCAAATCAGGCATTAACTTTGATCCCAAAGATCCGCGCAAAAAAGACGTACTCAAGCGTTGGTTTGCAGCGGTTTCTCCCCTACTTAAAACTTATTACGGAACAGGCGGAGACCTCAACGTGGACGAAATCCATGAAGTGATCCCCATGACAGAAGACTGCGGTGTGTGGCATCCGCAAGAAGGCGTATTCAATGGCCACTTCAAACCCAACGACGACCAAAAAATCAATCGCATTGGCCAACTCCAACGAGGTGTTGCCAAAGTATTGCAAGACGCAACATACAGCCCTGAACTCAGCAATAATTATGTAGTTGCAGATATGATTACAGGCTACGGCGTGGCTGCATCTATCGAACACTACTACAACATTTGGGGCGGGCAACTCGCTGGCAAACGCGTTTTAGTGCAAGGTTGGGGCAATGTCGGGTCGGCAGCAGCTTATTACCTTGCTCAAAAAGGCGCCAAAATTGTCGGTATCATTGACCGCGTCGGCGGGCTCATCCAAACCGAAGGTTTTACCTTCGAGGAAATTAAAGCACTCTTCATCAACAAAAACGGAAACGAACTCAGTGCCCCAAACATGTTGAGCTACGATGCAATCAACAACACTTTTTGGTCTACACCTGCCGATATCTTTATTCCTTGTGCGGGTAGCCGCATGATCACCGAAGACCAACTGAACCAATTACTGAGCGCGGGCGTAGAGGTCATCTCTTCTGGCGCCAACGTACCTTTTGCAGACCAAGAAATCTTCTTTGGCCCAATCGCCGAAAAAGCAGATGCTTCACTAGCCCTCATCCCAGACTTTATTGCCAATTGCGGCATGGCGCGCGTTTTTGCTTATCTCATGAGCTCAGACCTCACTTCATTAGAAGATGCCCTCATTTTTGAAGATGCTAGCGAAACCATCCGCAAAGCGCTAGTGCATACCCACCAAATCAATTCAAGCACAAGAGGAATCGCCAAAACAGCCTTTGAAATTGCGCTCAAACAACTCGTTTAAAACATCATGGAGCTCACGCTAATACTGATTTTTATCCTTGGCTACGCCGCAATCAGCTTTGAGCATTTGCTGCGCATAGACAAACTCATCCCCGCTTTGCTCATGATGACCCTTTCTTGGGCCCTCATTGCTTTGCACACGCCAGATGTACACGCCCTAACCGATCAACTTTTACATCATTTTGGCAAAACTGCCGAAATCCTGATTTTCTTGATGGGTGCAATGGCCATTGTAGAAATGATCGATTATTTCGATGGTTTTAAAAGCGTTCAGTCCTTGATCAAAGTCAAAACGGCGTATCAATTGCTCTTAGTGGTCTCCATTCTTGCTTTTGTATTGTCTGCTATCATTGACAACCTGACCGCAACAATTGTACTGATTTCCATTTTGCGCAAAATGGTTCCCGACAAAGAACTGCGCATGTGGATGGCGGGCTTTGTGATTATTGCAGCCAATGCTGGTGGCGCGTGGTCTCCAATTGGCGACGTCACCACGACCATGCTCTGGATTGCCGGAAAAGTGAGCGCCCTTAAGCTTGTAGAACACATCTTTTTACCTGCTGTGGTAACCTTACTCATTCCCTTACTCATCGCTAAAAAGATCAAAATTTTCAAGCAAGACCTCCCTGCTGCTCAAGCGATTGAAAAAAGCGTCGTTTCTGGTATCATTTTACTCAGTGGCTTGGGGCTCATCATTTTTGTGCCCATCTTCAAAACCATCACGCATCTCCCTCCCTACATGGGCATGATGTTTTCGCTAGCCCTATTTGCCATTATTGGTGAAATTGCCAGCAAAAGACAACTTAACCTGAGTTCCTTGAACGAGCATGACCACGGCGCTCACGTAGGGCCAACCCTCAAAGCCTTGAGTAAAATAGAAATGCCCTCCATCCTCTTTTTCTTGGGTATTCTGATGACCGTTGCCGGCATGGAAAATCTCGGCATGATCGAACAGCTCGGTGAAAACGTTTTGGCATCCGGCATTTCAAAAGAACTTTACATTTCATTTTTAGGCATTGCCTCAGCCATCATAGACAACGTGCCACTTGTAGCAGCAAGTATTGGCATGTTCAAAGACGGCTTAGACGCCGATGCTTGGCATTTTATTGCTTACACCGCAGGCACAGGAGGTTCTATCCTGATCATTGGTTCGGCAGCGGGCGTGGTGGCAATGGGAATGGAAAACATCGGTTTTGGCTGGTACCTCAAGCGTTTTTCTTTGCTGGCGCTGGCTGGTTATATCGGTGGCGTTCTGACTTTCTTAATGCTCTAAAATGTTACAAGAGCCCGCTTATCAAGCATGTGTCAGTTGGCTATTTGCGCGCTTTCCTTCGTATCAAAATATAGGAGCAGTTGCCTATAAACCTGGTCTAGAACGCGTGCATGAGCTCTTGAAACTCCTGCAAATTGACGCACAAAAACAGCCTAGCATTCATATCGCTGGCACCAATGGCAAAGGCAGCACAGCAGCATATTGTGCGAGCCTCTTACAAGAATCCGGACTGAAAGTTGGTTTATTTACCTCACCACATATCTTTGATTTTTCGGAGCGAATCCGAGTCAATGGTTGCCCCATCACACCAAAGTATGTTATTGATTTTTGCGAGCGTTTTCAAAACTTGCATTCAACTATTGACGCGAGTTTTTTTGAACTCACCTTCGCAATGGCCTTGGCTTACTTTCAAGAACAAGCCTGCGATTACATCGTGATAGAAACTGGCCTTGGCGGCAGACTTGATGCCACAAATGTGCTTGAACCAAATGTGAGTGTCATCACCAGTATTGCACTCGATCACCAAGAATTTTTAGGAGACACGCTTGCAGCAATAGCAGTAGAAAAAGCTGGCATCATAAAAAGTCAAACGCCAATTGTCATTGGTGAAAAATCCGAAGCTACTCAGCTGGTTTTTGAAGAACGTGCTGCGCTTCTGAATACCCCCATTTATTTTTCGGAAAACGACAACGCGCCAATAGAAAATCTTCCACTTAGTGGGTATCAAGCAACTAATTTCAAGACCGCCTTATTGGCACTAAAAGTTATTGGTTTTGATATCTTACCACAAACACAAATAGCGGCACTAGAAAACCTCAGCAGCAATACCGGTTTTTTTGGTCGTTTAGAGACTTGGCAGCACGCGCCCAAAATCATACTTGATGTATCTCACAACCCTGCGGGCATAGCCGCTACCCTCCCACTCATCGAAAAGCAATGTGCCGGGCAACTTTTCATTCTGTACGGTGCATCCAAAGACAAAGACGCCAAGGAAATTCTTGATTTATTTCCAAAAGAGGCCCAAGTTGCCGCTTGTGTATTTAGCAATCAAAGATCGAAAAGTGTAGCAGACTGGCAAGAATTAGGTGTACAGACCATATTTGAAGATTTACCAAGCGCCATCAAGCAAATAGAAAAACAAATGCAGCCATCCGATCTGCTCTGGATTACGGGTAGTTTTTTCTTATTATCCGATTTGCCTTCCCAAAAAAAGATTTTTTAAAGTATCTTTGCAGTAATGGAAAAGCAAGTCATCCTCAATGCCACCCAGCTCGAACTGACGCTCAAACGCCTTTCCCATGAACTCATTGAGACCCACGACACCTTCGAGAACTCTGTTTTAATTGGCTTGCAGCCACGTGGCATCCATGTCACCACCCGCATCAAAGCCCAACTCGAAGCGATTTTAGGGCATCCCATTCAAGCAGGCAACCTAGACATCACCTTTCACCGCGACGACTTCCGCCGCAGAGAAACGCCCCTGCTTCCCAGCATTACCAACATCGATTTCTCCATAGAAAATAAGCGCGTCATCCTCATCGACGACGTCTTGTTTACAGGTCGTACCATCCGTGCAGGGCTAGATGCGCTGCTTACGTTTGGCCGCCCGTCGCAGGTACAACTACTCGCACTCATCGACCGTCGCTTTAGCCGCGATTTACCGATTCAGGCAGATTACATCGGCACAACTGTAGATACACTCGCCTCTGAGCGCGTGGCCGTAGAATGGAAAGAAATTGAAGGGCAAGACCAAGTATTATTATTCACAAAAGAAGGCAATGAAGCAGCTCAGCGTTGATCACCTTACCGGTATTGTAGACCTCACGCGTCAAGACATCGAACTCATCCTCGAAACCGCAGCTCGTTTCAAAGAAGTGATCAATCGCCCCATTAAGAAAGTTCCTTCGCTCCGCGACATCACTATTGCCAATGTCTTTTTTGAAAACTCTACCCGCACACGCCTCTCCTTTGAATTGGCGCAAAAACGCCTCTCTGCCGACGTCGTCAACTTTAGTGCCGCCAGCTCTTCAGTGAAAAAAGGCGAAACGCTCGTCGATACCGTCAACAACATCTTAGCGATGAAAGTAGACATGGTTGTGATGCGCCATCCTAACCCCGGAGCAGCCAAATTTTTATCTCAAAAAATCAAGGCCCGTGTAGTCAATGCCGGAGACGGCACGCACGAACACCCTACCCAAGCACTGCTTGATGCCTTTTCTATTCAAGAAAAACTCGGCAGCGTGGAAGGCAAAAAAGTTGTCATTGTAGGCGATATCCTCCATTCGAGAGTAGCCTTAAGTAACATCTATTGCCTTCAAAAGCTCGGTGCAGAGGTCATGGTTTGTGGCCCAAGTACGCTCATCCCAAAATACATCTCCGAACTCGGCGTTCAGGTGTCTCATAACCTCCGCGAAGCACTCGAATGGTGCGACGTCGCCAATATGTTGCGCATTCAGCTCGAGCGTCAAGACATCAAATACTTCCCATCGCTGCGCGAATACACGCAATTATTTGGCCTAGACAAAGCTTTGCTGGATAGCCTTTCGAAAGAAATTGTCATTATGCACCCTGGGCCCATTAACCGCGGCGTTGAAATTTCGTCCGACGTTGCCGACAGCCCTCAAAGCATCATCTTAGATCAGGTAGAAAACGGCGTAGCTGTTCGAATGGCTGTAATTTATTTACTCGCCGCAAAAATCGAAAGATAATTTAGTTATTTTTGAGCAAATCCTTGCTATGAATTTCTCCGTGGACCCTCAGGGCCAAATTGTGGTTGTCAGTACCGAAGTTGAGAAACTCGACGCCAGTAATGCCCCTGAACTCAAAGCCCACTTTTTACAGCTCAATAAAGTCGGCACCAATTACATCGTATTGGACATGAGCAAAACCAAATACTGCGACTCCTCAGGCTTGTCTGCAGTGCTCATCGCCAACCGACTTTGCAAAGACACCAACGGAAAATTTGCCCTTTCAGGTTTGCAGCCAAATGTGCTCAAGCTCATTGAAATTGCACAGCTAGACAAAGTACTCACCATCGGAAACTCCACTGACGCAGCCCTAGATTTAATTGCAAGGTGAGTTTTGAGCTCCACATACTCGGCTCTGGTGCAGCCTTGCCCACAAGCAAAAGGCAAGCATCTGCACAATACGTCAATTGCAACGAAAGACATATCCTGATAGACTGCGCAGAAGGAACCCAACAGCAATTGCGTAAATACGGACTCAAACTCCAAAAAATTCAGTTTATCCTGATTTCTCACCTCCACGGCGATCACTTTTTTGGTTTGCCTGGCCTGCTCTCCACAATGCACTTGCTTGGGCGCAATAAAAAACTAAGCATCTATGGGCCTCCGGGTTTAGAAGCGCTCATCAAAGCCATGCTCGCTGCCGGCGGACACCCACTGCAATTTGACCTCACTTTTCACACCATTCAACCCGGAGAAGCGCAACTTATATTTGAGGACCGCCTGATCGAAATTTATGCGTTTGCCCTGAAGCACCGCTTACCCACGCTCGGATACCGCATCAATGAGAAACCCAAATTACTCAACCTCGATAAAGAAGCTATTTCGGCAGCAGGTTTATTAATAGAAGACATGCCTAAGCTAAAATCGGGCATTTCCATTGAAAGAAATGGTAAAAAGTACAATTACAAAGACTACACACTACCGGCTCAGCCCGTTTATAGTTATGCGTATTGTTCCGATACCAAACCCAGCCCAAGTTATTTAGAAGCTATTAAAGACGTTGATTTGCTTTACCACGAGGCGACTTTTAATCAACAGCACCTCGAGCGCGCCAAAAGTACCTTTCACTCTACGGCCCAACAAGCAGCTCAACAAGCCGTGCTCGCCAATTGCAAATACCTATTACTCGGGCATTTTTCTTCGCGCTACGACGACGCAAAACAGCATCTTTTGGAAGCGCGCATGGTGCATCCAAACGTAGGCGCAGCAGAAGACGGATTACAATTGAATTTAGGGAAATGGGGACTTATTTTTGCGAGCGCTGATAAAACACAAGCGCAATAAACGCAAAAAGTAAATTGGGCAGCCATACCGACCAAAGCGTCGGAAAACC
>JBFYPV010000164.1:0-6309 GCA_041303085.1 Crocinitomicaceae bacterium | reverse complement strand
GGGTTCGATACACAACCATTGATATCTGTTGCGGTCATTGTTGCCGTATACACCCCATTGCCGACAAAAGTATGGTTGATGGCTTGGTTCACGTTTGTGGTGGTAACGCTCGTGTTGTTGTCCGAAAAAGTGGTGTTGAAAGAGGCCAGAGGCAAACCGTTGGCTATACTGTAGCTCGTGTTACTGAAACTCACGGGCAAAGGCGAGCATCCGGCGTAAGTTGGCGCCAAAAGCCCCGCTACAGGTTTGTTGGCCACGAAGATTGTTTGGGTAGCGGTGGAGCTACAACCTGCCGAATTGAAAACCAAAAGGTTGATGTTGTAGGTACCGCTCGCCGGATAAACGTAGGTGACGTTCGCACCATTGTTGATTTGCTGCCCATTGCCAAATGTGTAAATCCAGCTATTGACCGGATGTCCAGACCAAGTAGTGCTTTGGTTGAATAAACCAATGGCATCTCCTTTACAAATGGTGTCGTCCGGAAGCTGAAAAGCTGCTTGTAATTGCGAAATCGTGACCGCGAGCGTGATGCTATCTGAGCACCCCGTCGTATAGTTATGGACCACTTGTTCAATTTGATACGTACCGTAACTGGCAAACGCATGACTGGTATTGCCGCCGTTCGGGAGGTCGAGCTGCGCGTTGTTGAAATTGGTGTTGGGCGAGTTGTCGTTCCATTCGTAGTGCAGGGCAACGCTGTCTTCGAGTTCGCCTTCGATGGCGGTATTTTGAAATTGAAAAGTAACCGGAAAACTGGTAGGGTTACAAACTAAATAGGTGTCGGGGTTGAACTGTGCAATAGGTGCCAACACATAGAGCACAGAATCTTTTTCGAGTGAATCGATGCAACCTCTGAAATTGACATAAAGCGTGACGTCTACCCAACCGGTATCTTGCGAAAACTGGAACGTAGGGTCGTCTTGGGAGCTAATGCCTTGCGAAAAATCCCAGAGATAGGAGATTTCTGTGCTGTCGTAAGGCACAGAGATGTAAAATTCAGATTCGAATTCGACATCGGTATTGGCGCAGGTAATGTTGGGGTCCCAGGAAAAATCAATAGAATCTATGGAGCCAACCGTGACGTATGGCGTCTTGATAATGGTGTCGGTACAGCCAGATGCAGTGGTAATGATCAGTGAAACATCGTAGAGCCCAACGCCATAAGTTTGCGGCGGCGGCACCTGCCCATTATAGGTTTGTCCGTTGCCGAAGTTCCATTGCCACGATACAATCGGATTGCTTGGCGTATAAGATGTATCGATGAACTGAACCGTAAATGGCGCGCAAGCACCGGTGTCGAGGGCGTAAAAACCAGCCAGAACAGGCGTGATTTCGATGTAATCTTGCAGTGTTTTGGTGCCTGAACAACCTGCGCTCGAGGTAAAAGTCAGGCTGACGTCGTACAAGCCGCTCAACTGATATAAATGTGGCGGAGGGTTGGTGCCGGTGTAGGTTTGTCCGTCTCCAAAATTCCAAACATAGGTGCCTGAGAGGTTGGTGGTATTGAAAAATTGGATGCTGCCCGGTGCACAATTGGCAGTGGGGTTTGCATAAAAGTTGGGAATGGTGTTCGCTTGCACCACAATTTGTTGGGTGGTGCTCCCAGAGCAGCCCGAGTTGGTGTTTTGTGCGGTGAGGCTCACGGTGTAGGTGCCTGGTGAGTTGTAGGTGACCGTTGGATTTTCGGCGTTGCTCTGGCCCGCACTGCCAAAATTCCAGCTCCAGGCGTTGGCTCCGGCAGTTGAGTTGTCTTGAAAAGATACAGGCTGGCCTACACAGCCAACCGCGGGCGCAGTGATCCCCGCCTGAAAATTCGAAACAACGATGGGTTGTGTGAGGGAATTGACGCAGCCCGTGTTGTTGTTGGTGACGGTGAGCACCACTTGAAAAGTTCCTTGACTGTTGTAAGTGATGCTCGGCGGCGTATATTGATTAGAGGTTTGGCTATTGCCAAAATTCCAAGCCTGCGAAAAATTGGCACCTTGCGAAGAACTATTGGCAAAGCTCAAGGTGAGCGGAACCGTACAACCTAAACCATTAGCGCTAAAATTGACATTCGGCAGCGGATTCACGGTGATGTATGCGGGCTTGATTTCAGCATCGGCAACACCATTTGCATTGGTTGTTACCAGCGTAATCGTAAAAGTACCAGCGGTGCTAAAGGCGTGGGTAGTATTGGCTGTTGTGGCGGAGTTGCCATCGCCGAAATCCCATTGATAGGTACTGAGGGCAGGGCCGCCGTTGGCACTAGAAGTATTGGTGAAATTGACATTTTGACCTACGCAAACCACAAGCGGCGTGGCCGTAAAATTGGCAACGGGGCTTTGGGCGTATAAAAAGGATGCGAGACAGCTTGCGCTGACCAACAAAAGGCGTAGGTAGGTCATTATGGGTCTTTAACGTTTAAACAACGTTAAAAGTTGCTTTTAGGGGTTGACGCTGCGCAAATTTTCAGGAAACTTGGCTTCCATGGCTGGGAAGTATACGTGGCCTAAAATCAGCGGATTGAACACAAAATATTGGCAGCGCACCAACTCGCCATCGGGGAGCAGGCACCAAAAGCTGTTCATGTCCATGTTGACCAATTCGCCAAATTCGTTGCGCTGCTCTTCTTTGCTCTTGATGCGGAACATTTTTAAAGCAATTTTTTCGTGTTTGGTCTTCACCTCTAAGTAGCAAAATGCAGGGCTTCTTTTGACGCTATCAACTTGCTTGTCTGATAGCGTGAAGTTTTTTTGTTCAAAGTGAATTTTCTGAAATCCTTGTAAATAACGAAAAACATTGGTAGTGTCTAGGCTCGGGAGCGCTTTGCCGTTTTGGGTTACGCTAAAGCGTCTGCCTTTGTTGAGGAGCTCAAAATTGCGATAAGCCTCGCCGCGGAATTTAGCTTTGACACTCAAAATATCTTCCATCTGCAAGGCCATGATTTCTGTGCAGGCCCATTGGCGTGGGTCGGCAAAAAAGCGCGGGTCAATGAGGCCGTTCATGCCGGAGATTTTCATCATGACCGGGCTGGCGCTCTTGCCGTTTTCGGCTGTCTCGAGCAACATGATTTGGCCGTAGTGGTCGGGGGTAGCTGGGCCGAGGTACCAAGTTTTGGTCCATTCGCCCTCCTGAAAAATCTCTACTTTGATATGCGACGCAGACATGAGTTCCGTAAAACGTTTTTCAGATTTTTGCGGAAGGTAGCCTTTGAATTCAATTTTATTCAATGCTTCTAAAATCAGCGACACATTGGTTTTGGACACACAGCCGCCTTTGGCATCTGTCCAGGTGTTGTCGTTTTTAACCAACGTAAATTGCTGACCAAATGCATCGGTAATGACCAACTTGGAGATGGTTGTAGTGTCTTCAATTTTGAAGTTGAATGCTCGTGAATCGGAGGCGCCTTGGCCACCTTTTAAATCGAGCGCCCACCAAGTGAGCCCACCCAAGAGCACAGCAAATAATACGAGTACGAGGCCTTTTTTCTTCATGGAAAGTTATTTTAACGAGTGTAGCGTCTTTGGCGGATCCAGTTCATGATGAAAGCGAGTGCCAAAATGAGTAGCAAAGGCAGCATCATGTTCATGCTTTTGTAAAAGAGCGACGACGACTTGATTTTCTCTTTGTCGATTTCTTTGATATCGATTTGGCGGCTGCGGATGTCCAGTACGGAGTTGTCGCCCATCATGTAATCGACCATGTTTTGGAAGAGTTCTTGGTTGCCAAAAATAATCGGGATGCGTCTTTGCGCCAGTTCTGCATCGACCTTGAGTTCGTTGATGGCAATTGGGCGATACAAGTAGCTATTGATTTTTTGCGGATCGAGAATGGAGTCGTAGCTGTTGCGGATGAATGAGCCGTTGCCGACCACCAAGATTTTGGTTTCTTTTTGACTTTCTTCGAGGTAGTTGGCGTCTTTGCTATTGGCGAATTCGGCAACGATGCGGTTTTTGAAGTGAGACTGATAAAAGCCTTCTGACAAGCCCGCCACACAAAGTTTGTTGATTTCATCTTCGGGGTTGTCTACCAATTTAGGATTTTTGCCATAATTGAGCGGCAAAGCTAAATTGACTAAAGGTTGTAGCCCGCTGGGAATGGCATTGCTCGAACTCGTGAGAATAGGCGTGAGCTGTGCTTTGGGTAGTTGTACAAATTCAATTTCGTTGGCGTATTTCAAAGAAATTGGATCTACGTTGCGCGTCATGGGATGCAAACTCGGGGTGGCGAGCATGTGGTAAAACCAAGGTAAAAACGCAGTTTCGGCAAACGGAACAATTTTAGGCGCACAATTGGCGTCTAGCACATAATTCTCTTTGATTTTGATGCCGTAGTCGAAGAGCAAGCGGTCGAGTAGGAGGTTTTTGCGCGTGGTATGGGTCATGCCGGTGGCATTGAGGGTGTCTTCGTTGAGGGCTAGTGTATTCATAAAACACAAAAGCTTTCCGCCGCGCAGCACGAACTGATCGATGAGATAGAGGTCTTTTTGAGAAAAAGGTGTTTGTGGATCGGCAATAATGAGACCGTCTACATCTTTGAGCGCAGCAATGCTGTCGTTGAGCGCTACATCTTTGATTTGATAGTAGGGAGAGATGAGTGCGCGCGCCCGCATGGTTTCTGCTGGGTTGAGCTCGCCGTGCCCTTGTAAAAAGGCGATGGTCGGTTTACTGGTTTGGGTAAGCCTGCGCATCGCAGAGAGCAAATTGTATTCGAGGTTGTTGAGCGCATTTTCTATCATTTCGCTCATTTGCTCTAGTGCGTATGGGCGGCCGGGTTGGGTTCCGGGCAAAAATTGCACGACGCCTTCTTTGGTGATGCCATTGACGCTATAAGAAAGCAAAGCACCAGGGAACAACAACATTTGGCTCTGGGTGCCGTCTTTGAGGTAGTTGATTTCGAGGGGCAAGATGCCTTTGCCGCGGTCGTAGAGTTGGGCGCGCAAGGCATTGATTTCGTCTTCAGTACCTACATTGGGGTCCGTGAACAAGAATTCGATGCGGGTGCCGGCGATGCGCTTGAAGTCTTTGAGTTTGTCTTTGAGTGCGTTCTGAAAGTTCTTGAGTTCAGAGGGCATGTTGCCATCTAAGTAAATTTGGATGCTGATGCGGTTCTCAAAGTTCTTTTTGTCGGAGAGGTAGGTGACAGTGCTGTTGGCCAACGAATAGCGCTGGTCTTTGGTCATGTCTAGCTTGAAATAAAGCATGGAGCCAATAAAGTTCAGCAAGACCAACACGGCGGCAAGTAAGCCGAGCACCGTCCAGTTGTAAAGTCCTTTAGTGAAGTTGAGTTTCATGCGTTATTTTTTGAGCGATTTAAGAACGGTAAGCGATGCCACCAAGAACAAGGCGTTCAAGCTGACGAAGTAAAGTAAGTCACTGGTGTCAATGACGCCTTTTTTAATGGCTTCGTAATGAAAGGCGATACCGATATACTTGATCAGATAATCCAAGCCACCAATTTGACTGAAGTTGCCCAATAACTCAAAACCGTCGTAAAATACCCAGCAGAGGAACATGGCTAGTATAAACGCAACAATTTGGCTGTGCGTGAGTGCTGATGCAAACATTCCGATAGAAACAAAGGCAGCGCCGAGGAGCAAGAGGCCAATGTAAGAGGTGAAAGTAGCACCGAGATCAATATTGCCAGCGGGTTTGCCCAGAAAATACATGCTGACCAAATAAACGAGTGTGGGTAGAATAGCTACAAAAACCAAGGCCACACCGGCGAGGTATTTGGCAAAAATCAGTTGAAAGTCGGAGATGGGGCGGGTGAGTAGTAGTTCGATGGTGCCTGTGCGGCGTTCTTCTGCAATGGAACGCATCGTGATGGCTGGGATCAGGATCAAGAAGATCACTGGCGACATATTGAAAAAGGGGATGAGGTCTGCGGTAGAGCCTTCTAGTAAATTGGTGTTGTAGGAGAGGATCCAGTGGAAGAGTCCGGAGGCAATCAGGTAAATGAGGATAAAGACGTATCCGATGATTGAACTCAGGAAGCTCGAAATTTCTTTTAAGAATAGGGCGCGCATAGTAAAAGTTGAGTTGTCAAAATTAACAAATATCTATAAACGAAAATTCCCGCCTTGTGGGGCGGGAATTTTAGATACACTCAATCTTTATTATGCTTGTTTCACATTCACAGCATTCAAGCCTTTACGGCCTTCTTGCAATTCGAATTCAACTTCGTCATTTTCTTTGATTTTGTCTACCAAACCGGTAACATGAACAAAATACTCTTTGTTCGTGTCTTCTTCAACAATAAATCCAAAACCCTTGGTTTCGTTGAAAAATTTTACATGTCCTTTACTCATTCTAATAATATTAATTT